>CAZLRI010000001.1:0-18997 GCA_964561745.1 uncultured Pseudobdellovibrionaceae bacterium
GAGCCAGCGATACCGGATGGATCCTACTGCCTTTTCTCTTCACCGGTTGAAGGAGCTCGTCGAGGTAAGACTGTACTTGTCCAGATGCGCAATATTTCAGATCCAGAAACGGGCGAACGCTATACTGTAAAACGATATGAAAGTGAAAAAGAACAATCAGGTGATGAATGGCGGCATACAAAAATAATGTTAAAGCCCAACAACCCCGACTTTGAGCCGATAGTGTTCACCGATGCAGAAGAAGGTAAATTGCAAGTCATTGCGGAATGCGTGGAGGTGTTAAAAAATGAAGGTTAATATCGATTATCTAACCGAAGCAGAGCTTATTGAACTCAACCACAAAATAGTGGAGCGCCTGCGAATCATGCATCAAGTCAGGGCACACAAAGAGATGTTTGAATTTAAAATAGGAGATCGGGTCAAATTTCATCCTTCAGGACACGAAGAGCAGATAGGAACATTGACACGGTTCAATAGAAAAACTGTTACCGTCATTACTGATAATGGTGGTCATTGGAATGTGGCACCGTCTCTTATTGAAATTGTCCTGTCTTGCGAAGAGGAAAAGGCAGATGTAACGCCACAAATGAAACTTTTGAAATAAATGAGGAGGCGCCTTCATGACAAAAATTTTAACTAATAAATCGAATCTTGTACACTATGGTCAGCTTTTTAATGAAATCAAAAATAGAATTCGACAAGGGCAGACACGGGCGATGTGGTCGGTCAATGCGGAATTGATTGCCACTTATTGGGATGTTACGCTTCGTCTGAGGGGTTCTGATGGGTTTTAAATTTTTTAATTAAAATCATAGCAAATAAAACAACGGTAATTACCAGTATAATATTTCCATAAATTGGAATATTAAGAGGGAATTCTATCTTCAACGAATGGTTTATAAATGTCCAAGCATTGTTAATTATATGGCACACAATAGGAACCCATAGGGTTTGAGTGAATGCATATACAAAGCTTAGTAACACTCCTAATATAAAATAAAGATGTAGGTACCATGGGTTTCCGTGCATAACTGCGAATAGGAATCCAGTTATTATTATTGCCACTGTCTTGCCCCATTTTGCAGTTAGCGATGTTTGGCAAAATCCTCTGAAGAATATCTCTTCACATATTCCGGGCACTATACATAAAATAAATAATTTATATATAAAACCAGAAGCACCTTTAAACTCCATAAGACGATTCATTATTTCACGGAACTCTTTTGGGAGAGGAAAAAAAAATTCGGTTGCCACAGCAGTATAATCTATTAGCAAAGCAATCATAAGGGTGAGTAAAGAGGCTATTATAATCATATTGAATGCAGGTTTCTTTAATGGGAAGAGTTTTGTAATATCAAGATGAAGGGAAGCTGCGATAATAAGTGGAATGCCGGCTATTACTGCAAATTCATTTATTAAGATGCCAGTATCCATCGAGTATTTTTTCATTATAAAATTTATAGGAATCTGCAGTAGGGATATAACCCCAAGTGTTAAGAAGACAAGAGAATGAGCAACTAAAGGCCGGCCACCATAAAAAAAATTATTTATAATTTGTGATTTAGATTTCAACTTCCTCTCCGCATTTAAATCCTTTTCCGACTTTATTTACATAACAGGCTACAATTTTTGGACAATGCTCAAAGAACAATATCCATTTATTTTCGTAAGCCTGATTTAAGATAGTTTCTTTCTCGTTAAGAGTTGTCAATGGATGATTGTCATAGCTCATAATCCATGGCAGAGAAATATGCGCAGACGTTGGTATAAGGTCTCCGCAGTATAGAAGCGTTTTTTCTTCATCAAATATTTTTACAAGTTGTTGTGCTTTTGTATGCCCATCAACTTTTATTATCTCTATTCCCGGAAAGAGTTCTCCTGAGCCGCTTAATTCTTTTAATAATCCTGCTTCCATTAGAGGTTCAAAGGTTGATCTTGTAAAGCTTGCCTGATCTTTTTCCGAAGGATCTTTTGCCCACGTAAGATTTTCTTTTTGTATAAAGTAATAAGCATTTGGAAAAGTAGGTACTACCTTTCCAGCCTCGTTAAATTTGGTTGATCCGCCAGCGTGATCAAAATGAAAATGAGTTAGTATAACATCTGTAATGTCGTCGCATGTAAGATTGTGTTGTGATAAAGATCTTTCAAACTGAAAATTCGAATGGTCAACTTTATAGATGTCCTGGAATAGTGCGTCATCCTTGTTTCCTATGCCGGTGTCAACCAGAATGTTTCTTTCATTGCCTGATATTAACAATGACCGCATACGTAGAGTTATTCTGTTTTTGTTGTCAGCAGGTATCTTTTTTTCCCAAAGAGCTTTGGGTACGATTCCAAACATTGCGCCACCATCTAAAACAAATTCGCCGGTTTCTATGGTGTAAAGTTCGTATGATCCAATATGCATATTCTCCCCAGATCTGCTTATTTTTTTTATTTAAAGTCCGCAAAATTCCTTATTAACTGAATTATAATGCCACATTCTTTTTAACAACAATAATAACAAGTGTTTTAAGTTACTAACATGCTTAGGCACTTACTTTTAGATAAGTTTAGGTCAGGAAAATCCCACAAAAATATTATATGTAATAAGTAGTTATATTTCATGCAATTATATAACACAATGAGTTTTTACTTTTAATAGTGCCTTCAATGCTCCAATTTTTTAGCGGTTTTCAGAAAAAGATTTTTTGATGAAAAAAACAAAAAAACTACGTCATTTCAACTAATTAGAGAGAAAAATTCTTGACGCCTTAAAGTGGTTAATCTAACTTGAACCCATAAAGTGGTAAAAAGTGGGGAAAACAACCAAAGAGGTATTAAAACCAATATGTTTCGTGGGAGATTTCATTACAGAATAGATGCTAAAGGAAGACTCTCGGTTCCTTCGAAATTCAGAGAGATTCTTTCAAGCCATTATACTGACGAAAGGCTCATTATAACTAATTTTGACCAATGTTTATGGGCATATCCTTTACTTGAATGGCAGGAACTTGAAAAAAAGGTCTCTAATCTGCCACAATTTTTAGATGAAGTAATATCTCTGCAAAGAGTTTTTATTTCAGCAGCTACTGAGTGTCCAGTGGATAAACAAGGTAGGATTCTTATTCCTTCTTCTTTGCGGGAATATGCAGCCATAGATAATGATGTAGTAATTGTTGGGATGACAAAACGGATAGAGATTTGGGCAAAGGAAAGATGGACGACTGTATTTGAAGAAGCGCAGAAGAAGCTTGAGGGGCTTGGTAATAAATTGGCAGATCTGGGATTGTAAGTTTTGTAGTGCGCGACAAAATTAGTTTTATCACTGAAACTATTTTGAAGAAGATTCTAATAAAAAGGGGGAGGGATGATAAGGATTTCAAAGGACACTGGCGTCCAGAAGTACGACATTAATCATATCAATGACATATCGGTTATAAATGTAGGCGGAGAACTTTCACGTTATAATATTCGTTCGCTTGAAGAGGTTTTCTCTTCTTTGTTAGAACGAGGGCAGCTTAGCGTTATTCTGAATTTTGGGAACCTCAATCATATTGATTATCAGCTCGTAAGGCGTTTAGCCGATCATATAGTGTATTTTCAGTGTGAAGGCGGAGATATAAAAATAGCAGGAGCAAGCAGTTATGTTCAGCAGATCCTTCAGGTTATGGGGTTTGAAGAGGAGATCTTTGTATCTGTAGAAGACGCTCTTATGAGTTTTTTTGTGCACCATCCTGATGGAGATTTGCAGTGATGGAAGACATAAACTCCTGGCATGAGCCGGCTATGCTTGAACAGGTTTTGTTTTTTTTGGATTGCAAGTCCGATGGTTTTTATGTGGATGGAACACTTGGTGGCGGTGGGCATGCAGAGGCAATATTGAAAAAAAGCTCTCCCAAAGGAAAGCTTTTGGGAATCGATAGAGATAGCACATCTCTTGAATTCGCGAAAAAGAGATTGCAGTTCTTTGACAATCGGGTTCATATTTTTCATGGATGTTTTTCAAATCTACCTGATTTTCTTGAAAAAGCGGGAAGAAAATCAGTAGATGGAATTTTACTTGATCTTGGGGTTTCGTCTCATCAGCTTGATAATGCACTGCGCGGTTTCTCTATTAAAAATGATGGGGATTTGGATATGAGAATGGATCAAAGCATGGCAGCAAGTGCTTACGATATTATTAATCAAACTGATGAGGCGGGCCTTGAGTATATTATATCAACATTTGGAGAGGAGAGATATGCAAGAAGCATATCAAGGAATATAGTTAATTGCAGAAAAAAGGCTCCAATACGTTCTACAAAAGAGCTTGCAGATATTGTTATTAATGCTATTCCAGCACGCTTAAGGTATAAACAAAAAATACATCCTGCTACCAGAACTTTTCAGGCTCTTAGGATATACGTTAATACAGAATTGGATGAACTTTCCAAGTTTTTGGAGTTTGGACCAGAGCTTCTATCTGTAAATGCAAGGCTGGTAATTATAAGTTACCATTCTTTAGAAGATAGGTTGGTTAAAAGGGCATTTCGTTCATGGGGAACAAAAGCAGGCTTTAAGGTCCTTACAAAAAGGATAGTAATACCTGATGATGATGAGATAAAAAATAATCCAAGGTCCAGAAGCGCCAAGTTAAGGGCTTTGGTAAGAGGAGCTTCTTAAAATGGGAAGAAGTTTAGTTGTTGCAGAAACTGTGAGGCGCCAGCACGCTTCAAAAAAGGAGATGGCAGTGAGAAACCGGAAGGTTCGTGTTTTTTCACTATTTATGGTCGTGTTGATATTCATGTCTCTTATTTATGTGTGGACGCGTATTAAGGTTGTGCAACTTGGATATGAGGTTTCGCGTTTGTCTGTGGAAATAAAAGAGCTGTCGCAACAGAAGAGCATTCTTGAGGCAGATGTGGCAAAACTTAAATCGCCTGCAAGGATGGAGGGATTGGCTCAGAGTAAACTTGGGATGCGCTTGCCCCATGGAGATGAAGTTGTTTTTATTGAACAATGATGTTTTGTTGAGCGATGTGCGTACATCGTACATTGTGTTTCGTAAAAAACTTTGTGTCATTGTTTGGTTTTTGGTTTTCACAATGAGCGATGTACGACCGACGCACAACGAGATGTAACCATCGACTAATTAGTTAGGATATAGAAATGCCAAGGTTTAGATCAGGAGGTGCTGAGAGCAGAAGAACTCTTGCGGTTAGGTTGTTCGCAATTGGAGGTGTTTTTGCTTTGGCTTATGGAATTCTAATCAGCAGGGCATTTTTTTTTCACTTAAAGGATAATACTGAAATTGAAAATTTGGCAATGCGCCAATACAGAACTGCTATAAAAAGAAGTACTGAAAGAGGAAATATTTTAGATACAAATGGCAGGGAGTTGGCAATTAATGTTCCGTCAGAATCAGTTTATACAGATCCGAGATTTATAAAAGATCAAAAAAAAGCAGCTGAGGTTTTAAACAGCGTTTTAAATATAGATGAAAAAAAATTATTAAATCTGTTTTCATCAAAGAGAAAGTTTGTATGGATTAAGCGTGGTATTTCTCATGAACAGGCAGAAGCCATTACAACAGCAGGCTTGGATGGTATTATGGTTATGGTTGAGAACGGACGATCATATCCTCACAATGAACTTGCAGCTCCGATATTAGGAATGGTTGGTGTTGATGCAGAAGGATTGGCTGGTCTTGAATATCAATATAATGATTTGCTTCTTGTTGATACTGAGAGAAGTAATTATGGCAGGGACGCAAGAGGCCACATATATTTATCTCCATTAGATGCAGGAGACAAAAAAGGAATTTCAACTTTAGAACTGACTCTTGATGAAAGGATCCAGTATATTGCTGAGAGAGAGTTAGATGAGGCTATAAAAAAATCCAAGGCCAAAGCAGGTGTTATAGTAGTTTTGGATGTTAGTAGCGGAGATCTATTAGCGATTGCAAATAGACCAACATTTGATCCTAATAATTTTGATAATTATCCAAAAGATACATGGAAAAACCGTGCGATCTCTGATGTCTACGAGCCAGGATCTACTTTTAAGTCGATAGTCATTGCTTCAGCTCTTGATAAGAAGAAGGTTGATACTAACCAGATGTTTGATTGCGAAAATGGCGTTCTAAAGATAGGAAATGCGGAAATAAGAGATTCTCATCCTCATGCAAAACTGTCTGTTGCTGATATAATAAAAGTATCAAGTAATATTGGAGCTGCAAAGATAGCTAAGAAGCTTGATAAAGAAGATCTATATGAATATATAAAACTTTTTGGTTTTGGAAAAGTTTCAGATATAGATTTGCCCGGAGAATCAAAGGGCATAGTTTCTTATCCCAGTGAGTGGTCAGACCTTCAGTATGCAACCATTTCTTTTGGGCATGGCATTGGAACAACACCAATACAGATGGCGCTGGCATTTGCAGCAATAGCAAATGGGGGTGAGTTATTAAGACCCCATGTTGTTAAGCGTATTATAGGTCCGGACGGAGCTACAGTGTATCAAAGGGAAAGAACGATAGTCGGAAGACCTATTAAACCTGAAACCGCAACATTAATGAAACGTCTTTTAGAAAGAGTTGTTGAAGAAGGTGGAACAGGTGTTCTGGCTGCGAGCTCTGATTACTCTGTTGCAGGGAAAACCGGTACAGCACACAAAGTGAGTTCAAAAGGAGGATATTCATCAGATAAATATTATTCCTCATTTATTGGTTTTGCTCCTGTGGATTCGCCAAAAATAGTTGTCTATGTTGGTATTGATGAACCAAGTGGATATTACTATGGCGGGCAGGTTGCGGCTCCGGCTTTCAGAGATTTGATTGAAGAGGTTTTGCGGTATCAGAATGTGCCTGCCAGAAATGCAATTTTAAGTGATTCCAGAAATAATATTGATATGGATAGTTCCAATTCTTCTTTAATAGAGGGTGGAGTTGTAAATCTTAATGATGCAGTTAAAGAGAAAAAGAGAAATACAGTTAAGGAAATAGAAGGAATCAAAGTTGAATATTCTGATGATGGCAAATGGAGGATTCCGGATTTTACAGGAATGACCATAAAGCAGGTGTTGAAATCTATTGGTAATGCAGAGATTGATCTTAATGTTGTTGGTAGTGGTATTGCTGTAAAACAGAAGCCTTTACCAGGAACCCTTGTTGCATCAGGGATTCAGTGCACAGTAGAGTTTAAAGAAATTTATGATGGAATTTAGATTATTGGGGATCAGATGCTGCTTAAAGATATTATTTCAAAACCGAATATTATAGATATTAAAGGTGATCTTAATAAAGAGGTTCTTGATGTTGTATATCACAGCTCAAAAGTAACTAAAGGGACTGTGTTTGTTGCTGTAACAGGTTTTGGCGTTGATGGGCATGTTTTTATATCCGAGGCTATAAATAAAGGTGCTGTGGCAATTGTTTGTGAGAAAGATATTAATGTTGATAATGTCTGTGTTATTAAAGTTGCAAATGCCAGAAGGGCGTTAGCTGAACTGTCAGCATCATTTTTTGGTGATCCGTCAAATCAACTTTCCCTGATTGGCATTACAGGGACAAATGGGAAAACAACAATAACATATCTTTTAGAATCAATCTTTAACAAGGCTGGTTTAAAGCCCGGAGTGATTGGCACTGTTGAACATAGGTTTGGGAATAAAAAGATAATATCTGTTAATACCACTCCTGAATCATATGATTTTCAAAAACTGTTAAGACAGATGGTAGATGATGGCGTTAAAGTTTGTATTTCTGAGGTATCATCGCATGCATTGGAATTAGACAGGGTTAAAGGTTCGCATTTTGATGCAGCTGTTTTTACTAATTTAACTACCGAGCATATGGATTTCCATAAAGACATCGAAAGTTATTTTAATTCCAAGAAAAAATTATTTTATGAGGTTTTGAAAGATAGTGGGAAAGATAAAACATTTTCAGTAATCAATATTGACGATAATTTTGGAAAGAAAATAGCTGATGAAATAACACATAAACTTTTTAGGTACTCTATTAGCTCAAAGAGCGAGGTTAAGGCTGAAAATGTTATTTGTGATGATAAAGGAGTTAGATTTAAGGTTATAACTCCTCTTGGTTCGTTTGACCTAAGGTCGGACCTTATTGGTAGATTCAATGTTTATAATATTTTGGCAGCAACATCAGCGGCGATTGGAATGGGTGTTTCAATAGAAAATATTAGGGCAGGAATAGCAGATCTTAAGTCAGTTCCCGGAAGGTTTGAAAGAGTAGAGAATAATCACAATGTTTTGGCTTTTGTGGATTATGCGCATACTCCTGATGCTATAAAAAACCTGCTTATGAATGCCAGAGATCTTGCAAACACTTCAGGCGGACGGTTGATAATGGTTTTTGGCTGCGGTGGAGACAGAGATAGATCAAAAAGACCGTTAATGGGTGAAGAGGCGTCATCTTTGGCGGACATTGTTTTTGTTACAAGTGATAATCCAAGGACAGAGAATCCAGATGTAATTATAGAAGATATAGTTTCAGGGATTGATAAAGAGAACTTTACAATTATTGCTGACAGAAAACTTGCTATTACAACAGCAGTTGAGATCTCAAACAAAAATGATGTGCTTGTGGTGGCAGGAAAAGGGCATGAAGACTATCAGATTATAGGGCAAGAAAAAAAACATTTTTCTGATAGGAAAATTCTAAAACAATGTTTTGATAATAAAAAATAAGCACGGATATCAAAATGAATTTAAAACTTCAAAATATAATTGATGCAACAAAAGGTTCTTTAATTAGCAGAGGATCGCAGGAGTTTAGCGGTGTAAGTATCGATTCCCGCGCTGTTAAAAATGGGGAGGTCTTTGTTGCTATTAAGGGAGCCCATTTTAATGGAAATAATTTTGTGTTTGATGCAGTGAAAAAAAATGGTGCTAAGTGTGCAATTGTTCAGGAGGGTATAAAACCTGAAATGCTTTCTCAGTTGAGAGATGTAAGCATTATTAAGGTTGCAGATGGTGTTGATGCTCTTTGTGATCTGGCTACATGGTGGAGGACAAACTTTAAAATACCATGTGTTGGAATTACCGGCAGCAATGGAAAATCAACTACAAAAGAGATGGTGGCAAGCATAGCTTCTGTTTGCGGTGATGTCCTAAAGACAGAGGGAAATTATAATAATTTAATCGGGCTGCCTTTAACAGTTCTTAGGTTGAGGAATAATCATAAAGTTGCTGTTTTAGAGATGGGCATGAATGCAAAAGGTGAGATCAGCAAGCTAACAAGCGTTTCAAACCCTGATGTTGGTGTTATCACAAACATAACAGCTGCTCATTTGGAGAAACTTAATTCAGTTGAAGGTGTTGCAAAAGCAAAAGGCGAGCTATTTGAAAATATGAGAAAAGATGGAGTGGTTATTATAAATGAAGAAGACCCATGGGTTAAAAAGCTTGGATCAAAATACAAGGGGAGAAAAATTACATTTGGAATGCAAAATAGCTGCGATATAAAATTTCTTAATATGCAGAGCATTGGATTGGAAACAACTAATCTTATGGTTTCTATTTTAGGTAAAGAGAGGCTTGTTAAACTGCCTATCCCAGGGACTCATAATGTTATGAATGCAATGGCAGCTATTGCAGTTGGCGTTGCTCTTAATATCAGTATTGACGATATTCTTAAAGGGTTGATTGAATTTTCTCCTATGTCTATGCGTTTTGAAAGAGTTCAGTTGTCTAACGGGGTATGTCTTATTAATGATTCATATAATGCAAATCCATTATCTATGAAAGCAGCATTTCGGACAGTGGGTGCTGTTAAGCGGTCTGGTCGATTTATTGCTGTATTAGGCGATATGCTTGAGCTGGGAGAACAATCATCTGATTTGCACAAGGATGTTGGAAGAGAGATTGTTAGATCTGGGGCAGATCTTTTATATACATATGGAAAACGCGCTCATGATATTGCAAGAGGAGCAATTAAAGAAGGGTTGGACCATTCTTCAGTTAACGAAACAGAAGATATCGAGGAACTTGGGGTCAAAATAGAAAAGGAAATAAGAGCAGGTGATGTCTTGTTGGTAAAGGGTTCCAGAGGAATGAAAATGGAAAGGGTTGTTGAACATTTAAAACATAATATTGGTTGTGGATGATTTTTCGTTGTGTGGTGTGCGATGATCGTGCATCGCCCATCGAACAACGAGTAGCTAGAGGAACTATGCTTTATTATTTTTTATATCCTTTATATGAACGGTTTATAGGTTTTAATGTTTTAAAATACGTTACTTTTAGAACGTTCGGCGCGCTTTTTACTGCAATGATCATATATTTCCTGCTTGGAAATAAGATGATCAACTTCCTTATTAAAAAACAAGTTTGGCAGACTGTTCGTAGTGATGGGCCTGTAACCCATATGGATAAAAGAGGGACTCCTACAATGGGTGGTTTGCTGTTGTGGTTTTCGGTGTTTGCGTCGGTGATATTATGGACAAGGTTTAATCAGCTGTTTGTTGTCCTTGGTTTAGTACTTGCTTTTTGTTTTGGTGCAATTGGTTTTTTGGATGATTACCGCAAGGTTGTATTAAGGGATTCAAAAGGATTAAGGGCTCGTTACAAATTCCCTCTTCAGGTTGTTGCAGCAACAATAGTTGTGATGGTGTTGTATGATTGCATAGGATTAGATAAAAATCTCTCGGTGCCATTTTTCAAACACCTTACTCCATACATAGGTGGATGGTATTATCCTTTTGCAGTGCTGGTTATAGTGGGAGCTTCTAATGCAGTTAATCTGACAGATGGTTTAGATGGGCTGGTTAGTGTTCCTTCGATAGTTGCTTTTTTTACCTACGCAGGAATTTCTTATATTGTAGGGCATGCTGTTATTGCTTCGTATCTTTCTGTGCCTTTTGTATCAGGAAGCGGAGAGCTAACTGTTATGTGTGGCGCAATTGTTGGGGCGTGCATAGGTTTTCTTTGGTATAATTCACAACCCGCATCTGTTTTTATGGGAGATGTTGGTTCGCTTCCCTTGGGTGCTGTTTTGGGATATGTATCTGTTGTAACAAAGAACGAATTTCTGTTGGTTCTGGTTGGGGGAACTTTTGTTTTAGAAACCATATCTGTTATTACTCAGGTTGTTTCATTCAAATTAACAGGCAAGAGAGTTTTTAAGATGGCTCCGCTTCATCATCATTTTGAATTAAAAGGATGGGCAGAGTCAAAAGTGATTGTTCGATTTTGGATTATTGCTTTTGTTCTGGCATTGATAAGTCTTACAACCTTTAAGTTACGTTAGGATAAAGAAGAATGGAATTCAAAGGCAAAAACATACTTATTATAGGGTTTGGAAGATCTGGAATTGCTTCTGCTAGATTTGCATTAGACCGTGGTGCAAATGTTATTATAGCTGATAAATGTAAGCAGTCTGATTTTAGCAAAGAGATAGAAAGTTTTAATGGATATCCAATAGAATTTTTATTTGGGAGCAACGATCTTCCAGCAAAGAAGATAGACTTTATAGTTGTAAGCCCGGGCGTGCCGCTTAATATACAAATCTTAAAACATGCTGGGCAAAAAAATATTCCGGTTTATGGAGAAATGGAGCTGGCAATTCAGGAGATAAAGACACCTATGATAGCTGTTAGCGGAACAAACGGTAAAACTACCACCACTTCATTAATAGGATATATTTTTTCCGCATGCGGAAAAAAGGTTTGTGTTGGTGGAAATATAGGAACTCCGCTCACAAGTTTGGTTAATGAGGCAAATGATAGCGAGTGGGTAGTGGTTGAGGTCAGTAGTTATCAGCTGGAAACAACCCCTTCGTTATCTCCAAAAATAGCGGTGTTGCTCAATGTTACTCCTGATCATCTTGATCGCCATGCATCTTTTGATGAATATTTAGATACTAAAATGAAACTGCTTTATATGGCATCTGAATCTGGCTGTGGAATTTATAATCAGGAAGATGAAAACATCACAACCAAAATAAGAAACTTAAAAGGGAAATACATACCATTTAATGTTCATAAGGATATTAAGGAAAACAAATTTTATACAAGAGATCTTAACGGTTCGGTAAAAAGCTGGGATATAGGGGAAACAAAGCTAAAGGGAAGTTATAATTATGAAAACATCTTAGCTTCTTTGGTTGTGGCCAATATCTGCGGATTAGATGAAAAAAAAGTTTGTGAGGCAGTAAGAAATTTCAATGGTCTTTCTCATAGGGTTGAATTTATATGTGAGATAGATGGAGTTAAGTATTATGATGATTCAAAAGGCACTAATATTGGAGCTACTAGAGCGGCGTTAACTAACTTTGAAAAAGGAGTTATCCTTATTGCAGGTGGGCAGGATAAGGGCACTGGTTATAAATCTTTGGCAAGTTTGATATCGAGCTGTGTAAAAAAAATGATTTTGATTGGGGAAGCTAGAGATCGGATAAAAGACGAAATAGGAGATTTTACTGAAACAGTTTTTGCAAATGATATGAATGACGCTGTGAGAATTGCACATAAAGAAGCTGTTAAAGGTGACGTTGTTTTGCTTTCACCAGCATGTGCTAGTTTCGATATGTTTAAAAATTATGCAGAAAGAGGTGATACGTTTAAAAGTGCAGTTCATAGATTAATTGAGCGATGAGCATTAGTTGTTGAGCTCACATCGCTTAAAAGCACAACGAGTTATAATATGGAATCAGTAGAAATAAGAAAATCGCATTTTGATTCTTGGCTGTTGTTTTTGACCATCCTCCTTGTTGGAGTTGGGATTACAATGGTTTATAGCTCAAGTGCTGTGCTTGCACAGGACCGTTTTGGAGATAGCTATTTTTACTTAAAGCGTACAATTGTATTTGCGGCACTTGGTTTTTTGTTAATGGCAGCATTGGTGAAAATTCCATATAGGGTTTATTTCAAACTTGCTTACCCTATTTTGTTTGTATCTCTTGCCCTTGTTTTTTTGGTTTTTGTTCCTGGAATCGGCAAGACAATAGGAGGAGCAACCCGCTGGATTAGGCTTGGTCCTCTTGCATTTCAGCCTTCTGAATTGGCAAAGGTTGCTATGATCTTATTTCTTGCATACTCACTTGAGAAAAAAGCAGATAAGATAAGGTCTTTTACTATAGGAATTGTGCCGCATCTTCTTGTTATGTTTGTTGTGGCTGGAGCAATTCTTTCCCAAAAAGATTTTGGGGCAGCTGCAATGATAGCTGTAATTACATGGTTTATGTTGTTTGCTGCTGGTGCAAAAAAAAGTTATCTTTTTGGCATGATATTATTTCTTATCCCGTTTGCTTATAAATTTTTAGCAGGAGAGGGATATAGGAAAAGAAGGCTCTTGGCTTTTCTTAATCCATGGGATGATCAATATGGCGCTGGCTTTCAGATAATTCAGTCGTTTGTTGCTTTTAATGAAGGTGGTTGGTTTGGGAGGGGGTTGGGGCAGGGAAGACAGAAATTGTTTTATTTGCCGGAAGCTCATACAGATTTTATTTTTTCAGTATTAGGAGAAGAACTTGGGTTAATAGGAGTTATTTTTGTAATAGGTCTTTTTGCTTTGTTTTGTTACCGTGGTCTTCGCATAGCTCTTAATGCTCCGGATTTGTTTGGCAGATATTTGGCAACAGGATGTACTTTGCTAATATGCTTTTCATCGATTTTTAATATGGCTGTTGTAATGGGCATGTTGCCAACAAAAGGAATGACATTGCCATTTATAAGTTATGGGGGATCGTCATTAACTGTATTGCTTGGTGTTGTTGGTATATTGTTGAATATTTCATCGTATAGGAGTGTTGATGACACAGTCTAAGATTGCAAAAGTTCTTATAGCTTGCGGGGGGACAGGTGGGCATGTGTTTCCCGGAATATCAATTGCCGAGGAGTTTGTTGGCAGAGACTCTGCTACACAAATTGTTTTTGTTGGAACAAAAAGAGGTATAGAAAAAGACATTATTGCCAACACAAGCTGGCGCTTAATTAAAGTTTATGCGCCTTCAATAAAGGATAAAAAGCTTTTCTTAAAATTATTTACCTTCATGACCTTGCCGGTTTCAATATATGAAAGCTATCGTGTTATAAAAAAAGAAGCCCCAGATATGGTCATTGGCGTTGGAGGATATGCTTCAGGCTCGATAATTTTTGTAGCCTCCTTAATGAGGCGAATAACAGCAATTGTTGAACCTAATGCAATTGCAGGTTTTACCAACAGGATTCTTGGGCGTTTTGTAGCAAAGGTTTATACAGGTTTTTCTGAAGCAGGCGAACTTTTTCCTAAAAATAAGGTTTTGATGACAGGTAACCCGGTTAGAAAAGAGATACTATCTGTTAGAAATAAAAAACAGATTAATAGAAATGAAACAACGATATTTTGTTTGGGTGGATCACAGGGGGCAGTTGCTGTTAATAGGTTGATTGTTGAGGCATTGCCCTTTCTGGCAGATAATAAGAGAAAATTTAAGTTTATACATCAAGCAGGGAAAAAAGATGATCTAGAAAAGATCAGGGCTTCATATAAAAAATATAATTTTGAAGCAGAGGTATATGATTTTGTGGACAGGATCTGGGAGATATATGAAAAAGCAGATCTTGTTGTTGGAAGAAGCGGTGCCACCACCATTGGAGAGTTACTTGCTGTTGGTTTGCCGGCTATCTTTATTCCATACCCTTCAGCAGCTGATGATCATCAGTGGATTAATGCTCAGGGATTAAGCAGATGTGGAGGCGCGGTTGTTTTAAGGCAGGATTGTTTAAATGGTCAAAAACTGGCTGAAGAGATAATAAAACTAACTCCTAGTCAGCTTGAAGTAATGAGGTCTTCTTTGCTGAGTTTTAGAAAGCCTGATGCTGTGGAAAAAATTGTAGATGATTGTTTTAAGCTGATTGAAAATAAAATTGCATAACAAATATAAAAAACAATGTTTAAAAAATATCAAAAAATACATTTTATAGGAATTGGTGGAATTGGAATGAGCGGGATTGCAGAGATTCTCTTAACACTAGGTTTAACTGTTACTGGTTCTGATATTAAGACAAACCAGATGGTTAAACGCTTAGAAAGGCGTGGAGCAAAGATCTGGATAGGGCATAATAAGGAACATGTTAAAGGAGCTCATGTTGTTGTTATATCTTCAGCTGTTTCAGAGAAAAATCCTGAAGTATGTTATGCTCATAAACTTAACATTCCCGTGGTTCCAAGAGCTGAGATGCTGGCTGAATTAATGCGGTTAAAATACGGTATTGCCATAGCAGGAACTCATGGAAAAACGACGACAACCTCTTTGATAGCTGCAATTGTTGATAAAGGGGGGCTGGATCCAACTGTTATAATAGGAGGAAAAGTTAAAAGTTTAAGAGGAAATGCTCGGCTTGGAAAAGGCGATTACTTAATTGCTGAAGCAGATGAATCAGACCGGTCATTTCTGAAACTTTCTCCTACCATTGGGGTGATAACAAATATAGATCCTGAGCATCTTGAGAATTATAGAAACTTTGCTCATCTTAAAGATGCGTTTGTTAGTTTTGCGAACAAGGTTCCTTTTTATGGGTCAGTAATATGTTGTATAGATCATCCGGTTGTTAGAAAAATTATTCCAAAAATAGATCGTAAAGTTATAACTTATGGAGAAACAGGAACTGATTATGTAGCCAAGAACATAACTCAGGTTAAAGATAATCTTTTTTTCAATGTATTATATAAAAATGATTTTCTTGGTGAAATTATGCTTCCGATGGTGGGAAAACATCATGTTAAAAACGCGCTGGCTGCTATTGCTGTTGGATGTGAGCTGGACATTCCTTTTTCAGTAATTAAAAAAGCTCTTAAAGGATTTAGCGGAGTATCAAGAAGATTTGAAATTTTGTTTAATGAAGGACCTGTAGTTGTTGATGATTATGCTCATCATCCTGTTGAAATATCAGCGACTATATCGGCGGCAAAGCATGGGTGGCCTGATAAAAGAATTGTTGTTGTTCTTCAACCACACAGATTCAGCAGATTAAAAGCCTTGTTTGAAGATTTTGCTCTTTGTGCCAAACTTGCTGATATGGTTTTAGTGATGGATGTTTATCAGGCAGGAGAAAAAGCAATTAAAGGAGTAACATCAGAAAAATTGTTTGAGCTTATAAGAAAAAATTTTCCTAAGAAAGCAATTGCCTACACACCTTTATCCAAAGATGTTTTGGATATGTTGGATAAGTGGTGTGGTGATAATGATCTTATACTATTTTTAGGAGCAGGCGATATTACGAAAACAGCACATTTATTTAGTGGTGACATAAAGGAATGAAATGACATTAACAAACGAACAAAAAGAGAAACTCAGCTTAATTGCAAAAGATAGTGTTTTATTTGATGAAAAACTTTCATCATATTCCTCAATTAGAATAGGAGGAATTGCTGACGCTATTGTGACACCAAAAAGCACAGATATTCTAAAAGAAGTAATGCAGTTCGCGGTTGATGAGGGGCTGTTATATGTCTTTCTTGGAGGAGGATGTAAAACATTGGTAAGGGATGGTGGCTTTAGGGGAATAATCATTCGCCTAAAAGAAGGTTTTAACAATATTGAAATATCACATGAATCTGATGATATTGTTTATCTACAGGTTGGTGCTGGATTTAATACTGCTGGCTTGGTTCAGTTTGCGTCAGACCATGGTTTTTCCGGAGTGGAGTGTTTAGCTGGTGTGCCCGGAACAGTTGGCGGGAATATAGTAACTAATGCAGGGACCTCTGAAGGATGTGTTGGGGATATTATTGAAGAGATAAAAATTATTGATAGAGCTGGAAGAGAACTAACAGTTAAAAGAAAGGCGCTTGAGTTCTCTTATAGGAGTTTGAAGCTGACCCGCTCAACAGCAATTGTAAGTGCTACACTTAAGTTAAAACGCGATCAAGAGGCAAAAGTAAGAGAGAGTGTGGATAAGCTTCTTGAAAGGAGAAAAACAACACAGCCTTGGGGCGCGTTAACGCTGGGTTGTGTGTTTAAGAATATTATAAAAACATCAGGAAAGATTAAAAAAGTTACTAGTGCAGGGCAGGTGATAGATGAATTGGGTTTAAAAGGCGTCAGAGTTGGTAGGGCAAGAATTTCAGATAAACATGCAAACTTTATTGTAAATGAAGGTGGTGCTACTGCCCGTGATTTTGAGATTCTGGTTGGGATGATAAAGGAACGGGTAAAAGAAAAATATGGAATGACTTTGGAGTCAGAAGTTAAAATAATTGGTGAGGATAATACATAATAGGAAATATTATGAAAAATAAATGGAAAGATAAAAAGATCGGGGTTTTGATGGGCGGTATTACAAAGGAAAGAGATATCTCTTTAAGGACCGGGACTGCAATTAGCTCTTCTTTAAAGAGAAGAGGTTATAATGTTGAGGATATTGATGTTGGTCTGGATGTAATTGATAAACTTAAAACAGAAAAAATAGATGTTGCATTCATAGCCTTGCATGGAAAATTCGGAGAAGATGGATGTATTCAGGGTTTGCTGGAGATAATGAGAATTCCTTATACAGGAAGCGGTGTTGTTGGGTCATCTGTTGGAATGGATAAAATAATTGCTGATACAGTTGCAAAACAGATTGGTATTAAACTTCCTGAAGAACGGTTTTTTGATATGAATAAAGGAATCCCCGAACATTTTGTTAAGGAGCTAGACATTTCCTATCCGGTGGTGGTTAAGCCATCAAGAGAAGGTTCGACCATTAATGTTTCAATTGTTGATGATGCAACAAAGTTGCTGGACGCTATTAGGCTCGCGTCAAAATCTGATAATAAAATTATTGTTCAGCAATATATTAAAGGCAAAGAATTAACAGTTGGTTTGATAAACGGACGTGCTTTGCCGGTTCTTGAGATTGTTCCCAAAAGCGGATTTTACGATTATAATTCCAAATATACCAAGGGGATGACTGAGTATATAGTGCCGGCAAGAATTTCAGAAAAATGCGCTGAAAAACTTCAACAAAATAGTGCAAAGATGTTTACGGCTCTTGATTGTTCCGGAGCTGCTCGCTGTGATTTTATTCTTAAGGATGATGACGATGCTTATTTTCTGGAGATTAATACAATACCTGGAATGACTGAGTTATCGCTGGTTCCTAAGGCAGCAGCCCATATAGGTATTAGTTTTGATGATCTTGTTGAGGATATTTTAAGCACAGCAGCATTAAAAGTAAATTAATACAGGTACCCCCCACATAACAAATATGAGTATTTTTTTAGAGAGACAACAGATAAGAAAAAGAAAGACCTTTGCAAAAAGGATAAAAGCAACTGAGCGAGTATTGTTTTCTCTGGCTGTAGTGTTGGGCGGTGTTGCAGCTATGTATGGTTTGTATTTGTTTGTTGTGTCTGGTCCAATTTTCCCTGTTAAGAAAATTGTTGTTGATGGGAATTTAACCAGAATAATGAAAGAGGAAGTGGAAACAATAACCGGGATTGGTATTGGACAGAAACTTTTTGTTGTTAATGTTGAAAATGCTCATGAGAGACTTAAGGAATATGCATGGATACGCGAAGCAACTGTACGAAGACGTTTGCCAAATACTATTTGGATTTATGTTGAAGAATATGAGCCCGAAGCAATAATTATAAATGATAATGTGCCTTTTTATGTAGATAAAGAAGGCGTGGTATTTAAAAAAGTAGAGCCGGGAGATCCTCTGGAATACAAGATAATATCAGGTGTTGATTCTAAGGATGGTTCGGAACAATTAAAGGAATCTTTGAATTTGCTTTTCACTTATGAAGAATCAGGGTTTGGAAAAAAATTTGGGATATCTGAATTACATTACGATGAATTGATCGGTTATTCTATAGTAACTGATAATAATCCGTTCCAGATAGTATTAGGGCAGGATGCATTTTATGATAAAATAGATTTTTTGAGTGTTTGTCAGGGGATTGTTGAACATCCGGGAGTGGGGATAAAATATATTTTGGCAACCAGTAAGGAGAGAATAGCAGTTGGTTATCATAGAGACGAAATTTAGTGGTATAGCTCCGGCAAAACAAAATGACCGATTGTAGCAATGGGAGGTAGCTTCAC
>CAZLRI010000002.1:0-18349 GCA_964561745.1 uncultured Pseudobdellovibrionaceae bacterium
ATTGTGCAGAGGAAGCAGGCTTTTCGGTGGTAAGAGATTATGTAGGGCATGGAATAGGAAAATCTCTTCACGAAGAACCGCAAGTTCCTAATTTTGGTGAAAAAGGAACAGGCATGAAACTCAGAGCTGGTTTGGTTTTGGCTCTGGAGCCGATGATAAACGAAGGCACTTATGAAGTAGAGGTTTTATCAGATGGCTGGACTGTAGTAACAAAAGATAGAAAACTATCAGCTCATATGGAGCATACTATAGTAATTACTGATAAAGGACCTGAAATTTTAAGCAAACTAAAAGAATATTAAAAGTGTAAAAACACGAGGTTAATAATGGCTAAGGAAGAGGCTATTCAGGTAGAAGGAAAGGTGTTGGAAACTCTTCCAAATGCAATGTTTAGAGTTGAGTTGCCCAATGGGCATAAAGTGCTGGCTCATGTGTCAGGGAAAATGAGAATGCATTTTATAAAAATACTTTCAGGAGATATGGTGACTATAGAATTATCTCCTTATGATTTAACAAGAGGCAGGATTATTTATAGATCGAAATAAGTTTTGAGGAAAATTATGAAAGTTCGTTCATCAGCAAAAAAAATATGTGCTAAATGTAAGATAATTCGAAGGAAAGGTATAGTTAGAGTTATTTGCACTAATCCAAAGCACAAACAGAGACAAGGCTAACGCTTCGTGTGTTGTTATAATCCACGATCAGCGTTTTACTTATTAATATAAGGAGATGTAAGGTATGCCACGTATAGCAGGTGTTGATGTTCCGGCAAAAAAAAGAATAGTCGCAGCTTTGCGGTATGTATACGGTATTGGCTGGACATCTTCCAAAAGTATTTTAAAAGAAGCTGGAATTGATGAAAGTAAAAGAGCTGAAACCCTTACTGATGCTGAATTAGCTAAGATAAGAGAAATCATTGATGCGCAGTTTAAAGTTGAAGGAGATCTTCGCAGGGAAGTTCAGGCTGACATCAAAAGGTTGAAAGATTTAGGAGCATATAGAGGGTTAAGGCATATACGCAATTTACCGTGTAGAGGACAGAGGACCCATACAAACGCAAGAACAAGAAAGGGTCGTAAGAGAGTTGCTATTGCTGGAAAGAAACAGGCACCAACGTCTAAGTAATTTTGTTTAATTTTGAGGATTAGGGAGGCTTAAAAATGGCTGAAAAAGTAGCGCAGGTTCAGAAAAAGACAAAGAAACGTGCAAAAAAGAATGTTCCTGTTGGAATAATTCATATATTGTCTTCGTTTAATAACACAATTATTACTGTAACTGATACAGCTGGCAACACTATATCTTGGGCAACTGCCGGGACAAAAGGATTTAAGGGATCAAGAAAAGGTACTCCTTTTGCCGCTCAGCTTGCTGCTGAAGATGCTGTTAGAAAAGCTATGGATCATGGTTTAAGATCAGCATCAGTTATTATTAAAGGACCCGGATCAGGAAGAGAAGCAGCTCTTAGGTCTCTTCAAAAAACCGGTATTAAAGTGTTGGCAATAAGAGATATGACACCAATTCCACATAATGGATGCAGACCTCCTAAAAGAAGGAGAGTATAAGTTTCACTCAATGTTTGTAGGTAGAAATATTCATGTTTTTACCACAAATATTGCTTACATTAAATTATTGAAGGAGAAAGTATGGCTCGTTATAGGGAATCAGCATGTCGCCTTTGCAGAAGAGAACGAATGAAGTTATTTTTAAAAGGAGACAGATGTTATACTGATAAATGTGCTGTTGAAAGGCGCGCTTATGCGCCAGGTCAGCATGTTCAGAGGCGTACAAAGACATCTGAATATGGAACGCAGTTAAGGGAAAAACAGCGAGCTAGAAGAATGTATGGTCTTTTAGAAAGACAGTTTAGAAAAAATTTCTTTATTGCTGATAAACAAAAAGGCATTACAGGTGATAATCTTCTTTTGTTGTTAGAGAGAAGGCTCGATAATATGGTATATAAAATGGGTTTTTCCAGATCTCGTGATCAAGCCAGACAATTGATTCGCCATAATCATATTTTAGTTAATGATAAGAGGGTCAATATTCCATCTTATATTATAAAGCCATGCGATGCTATTTCCGTACAGGAGAAAAGCAGGAAGAAACAGATAATTGTTGAGGCGCTGGAAAGCATTGATAGAAGAGGAATTCCTGAATGGTTGATGTTGGATAAGGAAAAAATGATTGGTAAGGTAATGGCTTTGCCCACAAGGGATCAGTTAGTAACGCCGTTACAGGAACACTTAATAGTTGAGTTTTATTCTAAATAAAATAGCACTTCAACTTTTTGTTTATACAATAGCAGGAATAAGAAATTAGAAATACTTATAAAAACACTATAACGATAATTTTTGTATTGATTTGATATAGGCGTCTTTATATCTCAAATAAGGCGCGCACAAGTGTTTGTAATCAATAGAATCTTGTTTCAAAAACCCAAACAAGCTTCTGTTGAACAAACACTAGGAGGAAATATGTATCGAAATTGGCAACGCCTTATTAGACCAAAAGCGTTGGAGTTTGAAAGAGAAAAACTTACAGATACATATGGTAAGTTTGTTGCTGCTCCACTTGAAAGGGGCTTTGGCCTTACAATTGGAAATTCATTAAGAAGAATTCTTTTATCTTCTTTACAGGGTGCGTCCATAACCTCTGCTAAGTTTGACGGTGTTCCACATGAATTTACATCTATTCCCGGTGTTGTTGAGGATGTAACCGACATTATATTAAATTTAAAGCAAGTTCGCCTTAAACTTCATGAGGGCGAATCTGATGTAATTCATATTGACGCTAGCGGAGAAGGCGTTGTGCGTGCTAAGGACATTAAAACCTCTTCCAAGGTGGCTATTTTAAATCCAGAGCAACATATTGTTACGCTTAGCTCAGAAGGAAAAATTAAAGCTGATTTGACAGTAAAGATGGGCAAAGGATATGTAACTGCTGAACAAAATAAACAAGAAAACGATCCTATTGGAACAATTCCTTTAGATGCAGTTTTTGTGCCCATTGGTCGTTGTAACTATACTGTTACTAATGCGCGTGTTGGGCAGAGAACAGACTATGACCGTTTAACAATTGAAATTTGGACTGATGGATCAGTGAGACCAGACGATGCTCTTGGTTTTGCCGCTAAGATATTAAAGGAACAATTGCAGATCTTTATTAACTTTGAAGAATTGCAAGAGCCTGAGATTGAAGAACTGATAATTACAGAAAAACCAAAATTTAATGAGAATCTCTATCGCAGGGTCGATGAATTAGAGTTATCAGTTCGTTCTGCTAATTGTTTGCAGAATGCAAATATTAAATACATTGGTGAGCTTTGCCAGAGAACAGAAGCAGAAATGCTTAAAACAAAGAATTTTGGTCGCAAATCTCTGAATGAAATAAAATCTATTTTAAGTGAGATGGGTCTTGAGCTTGGAATGAAGTTAGATGGATTTGATATTTTAGATGCTGAAAAACTAAGACCAAAAGACGTTGAATAATATTTAGTTGATTATGTTGCTAGGCCTTTGATAATTTAATTTTTATGGATCAATTACATTAATGTGAATTAAATTGTTGAAGCACTAGGAGGAAAGATGAAACACAGGGTTGCTGAGAGAAAATTGGGTGTAAAAACAGCGCATCGTCAGGCGATATTGGCTAATCTTGCTTCTTCTCTTATTATTCATGATAGGATAGAAACAACGCTTACAAGGGCAAAAGAACTTAGAAGAATTGCTGATAAAATTGTAACTTTGACCAAACGTGGTTCTGTCCATTCAGCAAGAAAGGCAAGAGAGATTTTACGCAATCGAACAGCTGTACATAAGGCTTTTACAGAGTATAAAGATCGTTTCAAAGAAAGACACGGCGGTTATACCAGAATACTTAAGATGGGTCATAGACATGGTGATAGCGCTCCTATGGCTATTATAGAATATGTTGATGCGCCTATAAAAGAAGTAAAAGAACCAAAGGAAAAAAAGGGTGCAAAAAAATCGGCAAGTGAAAAGGTAAAAACAATAAAAGTAGCTCCTAAGAAAAAGGAAACTAAAAAAACAAAATAGTCATTTGGGTTTTTTGTGAAAAAAAGATATTTAATAGCAATTTTAATTGCCGGCGTTATCTTAACAATAATGTCGGCAGTTTTTTTTGGAAAAAAGCTTGATAAAGGTGATATTGCGCCTGCCTTTGAGCTCAGCGCTGTTGATGGCAAGATATTTAAACTTGATGAATATCGCGGAAAAATTGTGCTGGTTCATTTTTGGGCTACATGGTGTGATATATGCAGATATGAATTGCCATTAATTGCGCACATATCCAAAGAATTTAAAGACAAAGGGCTTGTAGTTCTATCTGTATTAGAAGATGATACTGATGCTCAGAATGTTAAGAGATTTCTTGAGTTTTTTCCTTCAGTTGATTTTCCAATATTGCTTGATAGAAAAGGCATTGTAGCTGATGCATATACTGTTTATGGTGTTCCTGAATCTTTTCTTATAGATAAAGATGGAGTTGTGTTAAAAAGGTTGTCAGGTGGAATTGATTGGGATGCATTGCCTTATATTACATATTTTGATCGTATATTAAAATCTGGTCGTTAGTCGATAGTCTATAGTTTAAAAACCAACGATTATCGATTAAACTGTTATTTCTTCCCCATTGATGGGGGAAGCTAGGCAGGTATATTATTTTATCGGTTTGCACAAGTGATTGTAATCAATGCAAGTCTATTTAAAAACCAAAATAAACTTGCATTGAACAATCACTAGATGGGGGTGAGAATGCAAACAATTAGAGCGCCAAGAGGAAATAAAATAACGTGTAAGGGGTGGGTTCAGGAAGCTGCGATGCGCATGATTATGAATAATCTGGATCCTGAGGTGGCGGAGAATCCAGCTGAGCTTGTTGTTTACGGTGGTAGAGGAAAAGCTGCTCGTGATTGGGAATCCTATTATAAAATAATAGCTGCTTTGAAAAAATTGAACGAGGATGAAACCTTGTTGGTGCAGTCAGGAAAACCAGTTGGTGTGCTGGATTCTCACCCAGATGCTCCACGCGTATTGATTGCTAATTCTAATTTGGTGGGGAAATGGGCTACATGGGAACATTTTTGGGAGTTGGAAAAAAAAGGTCTTATGATGTTTGGTCAGATGACCGCTGGCTCATGGATATATATAGGTACTCAGGGGATATTGCAGGGCACTTATGAAACTTTTGCTGCTGCAGGTAAAAAACATTACAATGGAGATCTTAAAGGGCGCTTAATTCTTTCAGCAGGGCTTGGAGGAATGGGTGGTGCACAGCCTCTGGCAGCTACAATGAATGGGGCTGTGTTTTTGGGTATAGAGGTTGATCCAGACCGGATAGAAAAAAGACTTAAGACCAGATATGTTGATACAAAAGCAAAGGATCTTGATGAAGCATTAAAGATTGTGGAAGATGCTGTAAATAAAAAGAAACCTTTATCAATTGCTTTGTGTGCAAATGCGGCTGATGTTTATCCCGAGCTGATTAGACGGGGAATAAAGCCCGATCTTGTTACTGACCAAACCTCAGCGCACGATCCATTATATGGTTATATCCCTAACAGGATGACTTTTGAGGAGGCTCTTCAGCTTCGTGAGCAAGATGCTGAAAAATACAAAAGAGAAGCTTATCGCGCTATAGGAGAGCATGTCAGGGCAATGCTGGATTTTAATAAGCAGGGTGTGCCTACATTTGATTATGGAAATAATATTCGTGCACAAGCTAAGGAGCATGCGGGTGTTACTGATGCCTTATCTTTTCCGGGATTTGTGCCAGCCTATATAAGACCGCTGTTTTGTGAAGGGAAAGGTCCCTTCCGCTGGGTTGCGTTGTCTGGTGATCCTAAGGATATTGATCAAACAGATAAAGTTATATTGGAAACATTTTCACATGATGAACCCCTTTGCAGGTGGATGCGTATGGCTAGGGAAAAGGTGAAATATCAGGGGCTGCCGGCAAGAATATGCTGGCTGGGCTATGGCGAGAGGGAAAAAGCTGGCTTAGCATTTAATGATCTAGTTAGAACCGGCAAGGTGTCAGCGCCCATTGTCATTGGAAGAGATCATCTTGATTGCGGGTCTGTTGCAAGCCCAATGAGAGAGACAGAATCTATGAAAGATGGAACAGACGCGGTTGCAGATTGGCCGATACTTAATGCATTAATAAATGCAGTAAATGGAGCTTCGTGGGTGAGTTTTCATCATGGTGGTGGCGTTGGCATGGGATATTCATTACATGCTGGTCAGGTTATTGTAGCAGACGGAACAGATGCTGCTGCTAAAAGGATTGAAAGGGTTTTGCGTTCAGACCCCGGTATGGGAGTCATTAGACATGCAGATGCAGGATATGTTGAAGCAATAGATGTTGCTAAAAAACAGGGAGTCAAAATTCCGGGGCTAACGTATTAGTAAGGGGGCTGAACTTATAAAACATTGCTTAAATGGGCATTTGTCTCACTTCGGTGATTTTATTCAATTGCCATAAAATTACCTGCCTTCATCGTCGCAGATTATAAGGCTTAGATGGCGACTCTTCAGAAGCTGTTCGACAAATACCCCTTCCGCAATTTTTATAAGCTCTTTTGGGTAAGATGGATACGAAGAGTAAGGGAGGGAAGAAAATGCAAAAACAGAAGATTTTAATTAGTAACATAGGTCGGCTGATCACCATGAATCCTAAGAAAGATCAAGAAGGAGAGCTTGAAATTATTCAAGAAGCGGCTCTTCTTATAGAAGATGGCTTGATCAAATGGTTTGGCGTTGAATCTCAGCTGAATAATGTTTCAAAGGATAATTTAAAAATTATAGATGCAGATGCATGTATTGTAACTCCCGGTCTTATTGATTGTCATACGCATATAGTGCATGGAGGTTCAAGACAAAATGAGTTTAATCTCAGGTCGCAGGGAAAAAAATATTGGGAGATAGCAAAAGAGGGTGGCGGTATTATGTCGACTGTTCAAGCTACCCGCAAATCCAGCGAGGATGAGCTTTATGCATCGGCATTCGCAAGGGCTTATGAAGCTTTGTCATTTGGAACAACTTCACTGGAGGTTAAGTCTGGTTATGGTTTGGATGTTGAAGCAGAACTTAAAATATTAAGAGTTTGTAAAAAATTATCACAAAACCACGCATTGGATTTTTATTCTACTTTTTTAGGAGCTCATGTTGTACCGGAAGAATTCTATAATAATCGTGAAGAGTATATTGATCTGGTTATTAATGAAATGTTGCCAAAGGTTGTAAAAGAGAACCTTTGCCAGTTTTGTGATATTTTTGTTGAAGATGGAGCATTTTCAATAGAAGAGGCAAGGAAGATTGCAATATTTGCAAAAGACAATGGGTTGGCTATTCGTTTGCATGTAGGTCAATTTAAAGATTTGGGAGGCGCAGAACTTGCTGCAGAGCTAAAAGCTTATTCAGCTGATCATCTGGATTATATTTCAGAGCAGGGTGTCGAGGCTATGAGAACCGCTAATGTTGTGGCTACAGTGCTTCCTGGTGCCAGCTATTTTGTTGGAGGACATCATTATCCTCCTGCCAGAAAGATGATAGATAATGGTCTTAAAGTTGCTATTGCAACTGATTATAATCCAGGAACCAATCCATGCTTAAATCTTTTGTTAACCGGAAATATAGCAGCAACTCAGATGAATATGACATTATCAGAGGTTTGGAAGGGCATTACAATAAATGCAGCAGCTTCGCTTGGAATAGATTCTTTATGCGGTTCTATAGAAATTGGTAAAAAAGCAGATCTTGTAGTGTTCGACGCTCCTGATGAATTCTATCCGCTATATAGATATGATAAAAATTTAGTGAGGATAGTTATTAAAAACGGGGAGATTGTTAAAAAATAAATAAATTTTCATTTAAGCCCAAACTGAAGTTTAACTGTTACCATTGCTGTTTTTCTTTTTGAAAGGCGATTAAATGTTCCATCCCAAGTTATTTCTTCGCTGGAATTAGGAGCAACGATTTGAAAAACACCTAAGTTTGAATAGCGTAGGTTTCCAAGTTTGCCTTTTGCATTTTTTGCAACCTGTTCTGCTCTGGTGCGTGCGTCTTTAGTAGCTTCGGCAACCATTTGTATTTTTAGCTCAGATAATTTGCTGTAGTAATATTCTGGACTTTCTGAATAAAATTCTACCCCCTGATTTATAAGTTGGGTAATTTCTCTGGATGTTTTTTCGATGTTATTCACATCCTGAGATTCTATTCTTACGTTTTGAGTAAGTGTATATCCTGTGAATTCAAAATCCACAACACGTTCCATTTTAGGATCAAAGATATCTTTGAAAGATTTGTCTATAGAAATTGCAGAGAATACATATTCATCTGGCTTTACTCATTTAGAAAGCAGATATTCTTCTACTGCATGGCGATCTTGTTCCAGCTCTGCATAAGCACTTTTTAGATCCATATTTTTTCTTGTGAATGTCCCATTCCATGTAATGATGTCTGACACAAAATCATGCGATGCTAAACCAGTCACAGTTAATACATCATTGGCTCTGCTCTTTTCTCTTATAATATGTCCTCCAATTAATACGACTATAATCAAAGTAACGCAACAGAGGGTAACATTTAATAGTTGTTTCATCATAGTATGGGCTCCTGTTTTAAGGTAAATATTGTTTCACTGCTTGAATCCAAGATTGTAGCTTGTTTTTACTATCATGCCATTCAGCAAGTTGATCAAAATAGTTTACAACCATTATATTAAATATAAGTTTCCCGATTGGATTATACCAGTATAGATTTAACCCTGTGTACAGAGGCGGCTCATGGTTTTGTGCGGTTATCTGCTTTGCATATTCTGGATCTTCTGCTGCCTTAGCTAATTTTCTAAAATAATCATTATAAATTTGGATGCTTTGACCGCGATCGAGAAAGCTAATACCGGAATATGAGAATAATTTATTTTTTGTCATCATCTCTGCTGATGCATCATTAATAATTTTATCTAATGCTACTATGAAACTCATATATTCAGATATAATAATATCTACAGCGCGAATCTTTTTTAGGTCAATATGCTGGATCTCTTGAATTAACTTTTCTTTTTCTTCGAGATTTTTATTCGTGATGCTTGCCAACAATATCTCGGATGCCTGAACATCCTGCATTAACATATTCAAAGATATTATTTTTACAATAGGCCGAAATGAACCAATAAGACTACTGTCAGCTTTGATTAGGAGTAAAAGAAGATCCGCAGAATATGTTTCATTGCCATCGCAGGTTTGTTTTAAGATATCAGAGATAATAAGTTTATGAAGATCAAAGATATCAATTCTTCTATAGTGAGTTTCAAAGATGCCTTCAAAAGTAGGTGGGGTATCATCTACAAAGTAATCACTTTTTATTGCCTCTACATATTTTTCTAGACTATCATGGTTTTTTTGGAGAAGGGCTGTAAGATCCTTGTTAACTGAAGAAGTCGCTTGACAAACGATTGCCGTATCTTCTTTATAAAGTTTTTTTGTGTAATCAATATGATCTAAAACATTAAATATTTCATCATTAAGTTCATAAATCTCTATTCCTTCTATTTAGACTCCTTCAGAAATAGGTTTAACTTCAAATGTATTTGGATCTTTATCCCATGCTTGTCTTATTTGTGTCCAGCCGTTTTGTGTTTCAGGGGGGAGTTTTGGAATATCTTCAAGTGTCCAAAGTAATTTGGGAACCGGATAATGATAAAATTTATTTATACTTTTCCAGATTGAGGTAAGGAAACAAAGGGAACAGACAGCAGAAAGAAATAAGATGAGAAGAATTTTGAATATTTTTTTAATATTCATGGTTCAAAAAAGGCGTGTACAAGTATCTGCTTAATAAGCAGCCATTCTCGGACTTGATTCGAGGATCAAGTCACCAAAGTTAATTAAATTTTCGAGGTACTAGGTCTCAGACAATTTTATTTTTATCTTAAGGATAGACACAAGTGCTTGATCAATTTAATTATTATTGATTTAAATAGATGAAAATTAAATTGTCAAAGCACTAGTAGCTACCAATTTTGTTAAGCGTGATGTAAGCCTTGAAGCTCTTTTTTTAGGGATTATGCCCTTTGCTGCCATTTTAGATATTGTAGAAATAGTTGTAGGTAGTTCCTCTTTTTTAGAGGATGTTCTTAGTTTTTTGATAGCTGTTTTTAAACTTGTTCTGAGCTTTTTATTTCTAGCTTGCCTTTTTTCATTCTGGCGTTGTCTTTTAAAAGCAGACAAATGCCTACCTTTGCCTATTTTTTTCTTTAATCTATCAGTGTTTGCCATCTAATCCTCCCAACTAGCTGTTTTTTCAAACTTATTTATCCTATAAGGATTGTGACCCCTATCATGAAATGCTATTATCTGTCAAGGAAACGTTGTTAAATGATAACATATTGGAATTGTTGGATAATGGCTAATATTTGGAAGCTGGCGTGCAAATTGCCAACAGCCAATCTTTAGTTGTAAATCATCAATATTTTGATAATGTTTTGTTATGCGTTCTGTTCTTAATCTGATTTTTGCGCCAAAATGTCTTTTTTGTGATGAGCTATGCGATTATCAACAAGTTTGCGATAATTGTGATATGTTGTTTCAAAGACTGGATGGTGATTTTTCCGGTCCACATCTTAAGCGTATTTGGTTCAGGAGGGCGGTTTCTTTATTTTCATATGAGGGAAAGATAAAAAAGGCGCTTTGCGATTATAAATATTTGCGCCGACTTGAATTTGCCTCTTTTTTTTCAGATTTAATAGTAAATCGCATTTCTCTTATGGGTAATTATGACTGTGTTATTCCTGTGCCATTACACAGATTCAGATTATTTAAACGTGGTTTTAATCAATCATCATTTATGGCTCGTCTTATATCAAAGCGTTTGCATATTCCCTGCAAATATTCATATCTAAAAAGATGCAAAAATATTCCATCTCAGGTTGGATTAAAAAGAGATGATAGGCTGAAAAATGCAAGAGGTGCTTTTGCTGTGGTAGATAAAAAGGGTATGTTAAAAGGTTTGAAGGTTCTTTTAATAGATGATGTGATAACCACAGGTTCTACTGTAAATGAGTGCGCAAAAGTACTTGTGAAAAACGGTGATTGTGGCATTGTTGATGTTATATCAATAGCCAGAACGCTTTAGAGCTCTGTATGCTTGGAGAATAATGGACAAACTTCCAGAAAAAAGAATCAGTGAATTTTTGGATTTAGCATCAAGTCTTGCTATATCTGCTGGTAAAATCCAGCTTGATCGTATTGGCAATGCAGGAAAGATAACATATAAGGGAAATATTAATCTGGTAACTGAAGTAGATATTAAGTGTGAAAAAGAGATAGTTGATGGGTTGGCGTCAAGTTTTCCAGACCATGATATTCTTGGTGAAGAGGGGGTTGGAAAAAGAAGAGAATCTGATTTTAGATGGATTGTTGATCCTCTGGATGGTACAGTAAATTTTGCCCATCAATTTCCGTTCTTTGGAGTTTCAATAGGCTTAGAGTATAAAGGTACAATGGTTTGCGGAGTTGTTTATGCCCCTATTCGGGATGAGCTTTTTCGTGCAGGTAAGGGCATGGGCACAACCTTAAATGGTTCTCCAGTTAAAGTTTCAGATAATAAAAAGTTAAAGGAATCTCTTTTAGCCACAGGTTTTGCATATAATGTGCAGGATCATGGTGTGCCTGATAATTTGGATCATTTTAAGAATTTTTTAAAAACTGCGTTGGCAGTCAGGCGTCCGGGGGCTGCTGCTGTTGATCTGGCTTATGTTGCTTGCGGAAGACTGGATGGTTTTTGGGAGCTGTTTTTGAAACCATGGGACATGGCTGCAGGGATAATTTTAATACAGGAGGCTGGAGGAAGAGTTTCAACTTTTGATGGTAGTGAATTTGATTTATACGGCAGCGAAGTGTTAGTTTCTAATAGCAAAATTCACGAAGAAATGATATTTGTATTGCATAGTCGATAGACTCTTAATTTTCTCTCCCACCTGTGGGGAGGGCAAGGGAGGGGCTAACGATTAAAGCACAACGATTAATTATGATAGACCCAAATAAAAAAGAGCCTTTGCCAATTAATTCAAATGAAGTGTGTCATTCAGCTTTTGAGCTGATTGGTGAAAAGAGATATGATGAAGCAGAGCAACTTTTGACTATTAACATGTCCCGCACAGATGATGATACTTCGATAGCCCTTTATCATTCAGTTCTTGGTGTTATCTCCAAAATTCGCGGTGAATATAAAACAGCATGGCGCCATTATGAAAGAGCAGAGAAACTTATGCCAGAGGATCCTGCTATAAAAACAATTATAGCAAGGTTGCTTATAAGCCAGTTTTCTGAATGTTCACAGGCTATAAAAAAAGCAAAAAAAGTTTTGGTAGTAGCTAAGGGCAACCCGGTTTTTGCTCATCAGGCTTACACAACAATGGGGTTGGCATATTGTAAACAGGGGGAACGTACAAAAGCGCTTGATATGCTTCAAATGTCTTGGGGCGATGATTTTACAGGTTTTGTTACAGCTGAAAACATAGATTTTGAACTACTGGAGATAATATTGCGTCGTGAGTGGGGAGAGGATTTGTGCAAAATGTTTTTGCTTAAGGCTCTGGATTTTGCAAAGAATACAAATGAAGAAGATTATATTAAACTTTTCGAAAAAATGCTGGATGTTTTTAATATAGATTATCCATCCAACGAAAAAAACCTTTCATAAAAGAAATAGGTATTTTGAAGTTTGATCCCTTCTTAAGAGGTTTAGTGTCATGAATAAACCCAAAAATAAAGAAAATGGTTGTTGTCCCTCTAAAGGGCTGATTGATACGCATGCACATATTGCGTTTTCTGATTATGATAAGGACCGTTATGATGTTATACAGAGAGCGTGGGATGAGGGGCTTGAGTTTATTATAAATATAGGGGCAGGTGAAGGTCTTGAAGGAAATTTCAAAGCTGTCAAATTAGCTGAAAGTGACCCCAGAATTTTTGCTTCTGTAGGCATACATCCGCATGATGCAGATAAGGCAGATGACAGCTGGTTTAAGAGCATAAGCGAATTAGCATCAAATAAAAAAGTGAAGGCAATTGGAGAGACTGGTTTAGATTTTTTTAAAACATTATCTTCTGTTGAAAATCAGGAAAGATGTTTTCGTAAGCATATCAGAATCGCTAAAGACATGGATTTGCCGCTTGTTATTCATTCAAGGGATGCGCACAAGGAAGTTTTGGATATCCTTAAGAAAGAGGGTCCTTTAACAAAGGGTGGTGTATTTCATTGTTTTTCAGGGGGGGCAAACGATGCAGAAGAAATCATTGGTCTTGGCTTGAATATATCTATTCCGGGGATTGTTACGTTTGATAATGCAAAAGAGCTTCAGGAAGTGGTTGCCTTAATCCCTCTGGAAAAAATCGTAATTGAAACAGACTGTCCTTACTTAGCTCCCCAACCTTTTCGGGGGAAGAAAAATGAGCCGGTTTTTGTTAAATATATTGCTGAAAAAATAGCTGAGATTAAGAAACTATCAAAAGCAGATGTAGCAAGGATTACAGGTCAGACAGCAAAGAGGCTTTTTCAACTGCCCGGCAGTGAGAAAATAACCAGCATTGCATATCAGATAAGAAATTCGCTTTATCTTAATATTACAAATCGATGTACGCTTGCCTGTCATTTTTGCCCAAAACAGCACTCTCAGGATTATGAAGTAAAGGGGTATTATCTGAAGCTTGATAAAGAACCAAATGTTGAAGAGCTTTTTCAGGCAATAGGTGAGCCGCAAGGCTATGATGAAGTTGTGTTCTGTGGATATGGAGAGCCAACATTGAGGTTGGAGGTGGTAAAGATTATCGCTGAACGAATGAAAGAAAAGGGTGCAAAATCAGTCAGGCTAAATACCGATGGGCTTGCTAATCTTGTGTATGGCAGGAATATTGCCAAAGAGTTGAAAGGATTAATCGATTCTGTTTCAATTTCTATTAATGCATCAGACGCGAAATCATATGCTAAACTATGTCCTTCGAAATTTGGGGAAAAAGCTTTTTTAGCTATAAAAGATTTTGTGAAAGAATGTAAAAAAAATATTCCTGACATAACTATAACTGCTGTTAGATTTCCTGGTTCTGATTCTGAAAAAATTATTACTTTGGGCAAAGAGCTGGGCGTGAAAGTTAGAGTTAGAGAGTATATGCAAGTAGGATAGAAAAAAGGTTCGCCTATTTTGAAGGGCGAACCTTTTTTTTGAATCAAAACTTGTTCGTTCAATTACTTTATCCACTCCTTTAACTGCTTTCCCGGCTTGAAACGTGGTACTGAGCGTGCTTTAATGTTGATCTCAGCGCCAGTCTGAGGATTGCGACCTACTCTGGCTTTACGTTTTGTAACATAAAATGTTCCAAAACCTGTCAGAGTAATCTTATCCTTGCGGCGTAAGCACTTCGCGATATTGTGTACTGTTGAATTAAGTGCTGTTTCTGCTAATGCCTTTGATGTATTACAATCTTTCGAAATGTAATTTACTAATTCTGCTTTTGTCATGATGTCACCCCCTTTCTATGATTGGATTTCAAACCAGCTACATTCATGCCTAGCTGCGTTTGATGTGAGTGATACTAGCGGCGTAGAAAAGGGATGTCAAATAAAATGTAACTTGTAACTATCATTTTTTAAGGTTCTGCGGGGGGACGCAATCTTAAATTGTTGTTAAATTTTTTTTAAAAAAACAAAAACGCGGCAGGGCTTATACGACTGATCTTTGATGGGTGAGGCAACGATAAAGCAACTAAGATGCCTTAACTTTGAATTGACATTTGAGTGTCAACTGCCCATAATCTCGCGTCAAACCGCTAAATGGAGAAGGGGACTATGGAACATTCAGCTGAAATTATTCCTATTAATATCGAAGATGAAATGAAGGGATCCTATCTGGATTACGCAATGAGCGTTATCATAGGCAGGGCAATTCCGGACATAAGAGATGGGCTAAAGCCGGCACATAGGCGTATTCTTTATGCAATGTACAGAGAAGGGTTGCTATCGAATAAACGTTATTCAAAGTGCGCTGGTGTTGTTGGTGAAGTTCTCAAAAAATATCATCCTCATGGTGATGCTGCTGTATATGATACTCTTGTGAGAATGGCACAGGATTGGAATATGCGGTATCCTCTTATTGATGGTCAGGGAAACTTTGGCAGCATTGATGGGGATTCTGCTGCTGCATATAGGTATACTGAAGCAAGGTTTCGAGCTATAGCAGAAGAGCTTTTAGAGAATATCGACGAGCATACAGTGGATTTCATCCCTAACTTTGATGGTTCAACAGTTGAGCCTACTGTGTTGCCTTCCAAGGTTCCGACATTTTTAATAAATGGCTCAGATGGTATTGCAGTAGGAATGGCCACCAAAGTTCCTCCCCACAATTTAAGCGAAGTTATTAATGGTCTTGTGGCTATTATCGATAATCCTAAAATCGATATTAAGGGATTGATGCAGCATGTAAAAGGTCCGGATTTTCCCACTGGTGGTTTTATTCATGGCTATGACGGTATCAAAAAAGCTTATGAAACAGGACGTGGATCTTTGGAGATGAGGGCTCGTGCTATGATTGAGCCTATGGCGCGTGGAGACAAGGAGTGTATTGTAATTACAGAAATTCCGTATCAGATAAATAAAGCAAGGCTTATTGAGCGAATTGCATATATGGTTCAGGAAGATAAGTTTTCTGGAGTTTCAGATATAAGGGATGAATCAGACAGAGATGGGATGAGAATTGTTATTGAGCTTAAGAAGGGCTGCGTAGCCGGTGTTGTTATGAATCAGCTTTTTTCTCACACTGCTTTGAAAACTTCATATGGCATAATCATGTTGGCTATAGTCAATGGTCAGCCAAAGATTGTTAATCTAAAGGAAGCTCTTCAGCTGTTTGTTGATCATAGGCGTGAAATTGTTGTGAGAAGAACAATATATCGCTTGGGAGAGGCTGAAAAGCGGCTTCATATTCTAGAAGGTTTAAAGATAGCCATAGAAGCAATAGATGAAGTTATTGCATTAATTAGGAGATCTAAAGAACCCAGTGAAGCTAAAACCGGATTAATGAAAAAGTTCACATTGAGCGAGCTTCAGGCACAGGCTATTCTTGATATGAGGTTGCAACGTCTGACCGGATTAGAACGGGATAAAATAATTGAGGAATATAAATCAGTTCAAAAACTGATTGAAGAGTTAAAGACCATATTGGCTGATGAACGTTTGGTTTTTAAGATTATAAAAGATGAACTTCTTGAACTTAAACAAAAATTTGGTGATGAACGGCGAACAATTATACAGGGCAAGACTGAGGAGCTCTCAGTTGAGGACTTGATTCAAGAAGAAGAGATGGTAGTAACAATCTCCCACAGAGGATATATCAAGCGCAATCCAATAAGTATATATCGTGCACAAAGAAGAGGTGGCAAAGGAAAGACTGGAATGGCAACTAAAGATGAAGATTTTGTCGAAGATCTTTTTATTGCCTCAACTCATAGTTATATACTCATTTTTTCAAATACAGGCAGGCTTTATTGGCTGAAGGTTCATGAGTTGCCTCAGGTTGGACGTGTTGCCAGAGGGCAGTCTATATCTTCTTTAATCCGTATCCCAGGTGACGAGCATGTGGCTGCAATTTTGCCGATGAAAAAATTTAAAGAAGGGCAGTTTATTGTAATGGCTACAAAAAAGGGTTTGATTAAAAAAACCGACCTCATGGTTTTCTCCAAACCAAGGGCTGGTGGAATAGCTGCAATTACAATAAATGATAGTGATGAACTAATGTCTGCATATATTACAAATGGCAGTCAGGAAATAATGATAAGCACAAAAGATGGACAGGCTATTCGTTTTCCTGAGACAGATGTTCGTGCTATGGGAAGAACAGCAGCAGGCGTTCGTGGAATAGCACTGAATACCAATGACGAAGTAGTAGGTATGGATGTTTTAGAATATAATTCTTCAATCTTAACTGTTACAGAAAAGGGATATGGCAAACGAAGTCCTTTAGATGAATATCGCGTTCAGACAAGAGGTGGTCGTGGCATAATTACTGTGAAGACAACAGACAGAAACGGGCCGGTTGCTGGAGTGAAGCAGGTTACAGATATGGATGATATAATGCTCATTACAGATGCTGGTAAAATAATAAGAAGCAGTGTGAAGGGTATTCCAATAATAGGGCGTAATACACAGGGCGTAAGATTGATCTCTCTGGAAAAGGGAGAAAGAGTTGTTTCATTAGCAAGCTTTGTAGAAGAGGATGAAAACGATAAGGAATAATATATGCGCCTTATTGTTAGTTTAGTTGCAGTTTCTTTTTTTCTTTCCTGTTCATCTTCTAATTTTGTAGATAGTGAGAGACGCGCTGAAGACCTTATCCAGAGTGGACAATACCAAAAAGCTGCGAAGATTTATGAGAAAATTGTTAATGAATATCCTAAGTCGCCGGAGATTTCCGGAGCAATATTAAGACTCGCTGATCTGCGTGTTAGTTTTTTGGGAGACCTTGTAAAAGGCTTAGATGAGTATGAAAAAGTGATTAAATTAGACCCTTTTTCCGAGGCTGCGCGTTTGGCACATGAAAAAAGAGCTCTTATCTTCCAGACTAATAATTTAGCTCAAAAAGCAATTGAGGAATATTCTGTATTAATAAAATTTTTCCCTTCAGATGAATATAGGATGCAACTGGCAGAAGCTTATATTTCTAACAAAGATTATGATCAGGCAAGGATAGAATTAAAACCTTTTTTATTCCCAGACAAACAAAATAGTGGATACAGAGAACGTGCTATTTTTAATATTGCTGAGACTTATTATATTGAAGGCAATCCTTCTGAGGCAATTCGATTTTATCAGGCTTATCTTGAGGTTGGACAAGAGCCAGCACTTATTCCCGAAGTTGAACTTAAGATAGCTTCTTGCCTTGAGGAGATGGGCTATCTTGGCATGTCTCAAAAATATCTGAAAAAAATGCAGGAAAAATATCCAAATATGGAGATATTAAGTCTTCGTTTAAAGAAATTAGAGGAACAGGGAAAGAAAACACGAAAATAATGGGGGGGGTAAACCTAGAAAACAGGTTAAAATTGATTTACAAGCGAATTGTTTTACGATACGTAAAGACCCCATGTTGGTTGTTAGTCGATATTTGTTGGTCGTTGGTTTTTAATTATCGACTAAATACTAACGATTAAAAGGAGGAGTTATATGGCAGTGGAACGTACTTTGGCGATTATTAAACCTGATGCAGTTGAAAAAGGAGTTATTGGAGAGATTATTCTTAGAACTGAAGAGGCTAATATTAAAATTGTCGGATGTAAAAT
>CAZLRI010000003.1:0-18034 GCA_964561745.1 uncultured Pseudobdellovibrionaceae bacterium
ATAAAAAATCTGTGGAATACTGTTGAATTCCCCCTAAATTGTCAAATGAAAAATAACCACTGTGATAGCCAAACAGAAAACAATCACAAAATAATCACTGTGATTGACATATTAAAATAGCTTTGCTATTGGGCAACAACTATTTGTTGAAAATTGGCTATTTTCTTTGAATATTGGGTCGCTAGCTCAGTTGGTAGAGCACCGCCCTTTTAAGGCGGGCGTCCCGGGTTCGAGCCCCGGGCGACTCACAATATGCAAAAAACGGAGGATAACCCCTCCGTTTTTTTATGTCTTTGGAAAAAATATGTTTCAACCTTACCAAGATAAAGAAATTTATTCTCCATTTAGCAACCTTAATATCCTGATTGAACATATTGAAAACATCCTCAGATCATTTCAAATAGAACCCAAACCTTTAGACCGAATTGTAGATTCATATTTCAAACATCACACTAATATCGGCTCAAAGGACAGAAGATTTATATCTAATATAACATTTGGCATCATCCGGTGGAAGAGAAGATTGGAAGATATTCTGGCCTATGCTAAAATTAAACCCACAATCAAGAGAGTTGTTGCCATCTATATTTTATGGGAACATGAGAATAGTGATCATGAACTGCTATACAACATATTAGGTAAGCAAATCGATTTTGATATAGACACAGCTAAACTTTCAGATGAAAATGCTGTGTTTTATTCTTTTCCTGATTTTATGTATCGCATATTTGAGCAGGTAAAAGGTAAAGACCTAGCCAGCAAACTTGCAGTAGCCTTAAATCAGGAGGTTGATATTACAATCCGCACAAACACCTTAAAAATTGACCGCAATTCATTGCAAAGAAAACTTAAGGATGAGGGAGTTGAAACCATACCTACAACTTATGCTCCAGACGGGCTTAAATTAAACAAAAGAATAAATTTCAACACTCTCATTTCATTTAAAGAAGGCTTGTTTGAAATTCAGGATGAGGCAAGCCAGATTGCAGTTTATTTAGTGCAGCCTCAATCAAATGAAACAATTCTTGATATGTGCGCAGGTGCAGGAGGAAAAACATTAGCAATAGCCGCATTATCCAATGGGATACCAAAAATCATTGCATCAGATAAAGAAAAATTAAAACTAACAGTGCTTAAAAACCGGGCAAAACGAGCAGGCATATCTAACATAAGCATAATAAATGCTGACAATATAATTCCCAAATTAGAAGGCAAATGCGATGTTGTATTAGTAGATGCGCCTTGTTCAGGCAGCGGAACAATCAGGAGAAATCCTGATTTAAAATGGAGATTGAATAAAGATGTGATAAATGATCGTACGAATTTACAAAAAGCACTTTTGGAAAAAGCAACGCAACTGGTAAAAGATAATGGTCGAATAGTTTATATAACCTGCAGCATCTTTCCTCAGGAGAATGAAGAGATCGCAGCTTGGTTTTGCCAAAAATTTAAATGGAATTTAATCTCTGCCAAAAATATTCTAAAAGCAGATATTTGTGAGAAGTTCTGCACTTCAAAAGGTTTTTTCAAGACCGACCCTTCTGAAACATCTTTAGATGGGTTTTTTGGGGCTGTTTTTAAAAAACAGCTTTAACCTTCCAACCCCTTATTTTTTTCTACAAACACAGTTTGAGTTGGATATGCAAACTCAATATTCCGTTTATGAAACTCTTCAAATATCTCAAGATTTATTCTCTGGTGAATATCCATATATTTATTGTAATCATTACCTACAACATAATAAACCACCTCAAAAATCAGACTGAAATCCCCATATGAAACAAAATGAGCCCTATCAAATGTTGTCTCTTCTATATTATTAATGATCTTTTTAATAATTATAGGAATCTCTTTCAAATGAGCAACGCCTGTTTGATATACAACGCCCAGCTTAAACCCAACACGCCTCTTATCCATCCGTTTGTAGTTACGAACCCTTGAATCAGTTAAATCAGCATTAGAAAAAATAACCTCTTCGCCGCCAAGGCTTCTGATGCGTGTTGTTTTAATGCCAACATGTTCAATATTTCCAAGATATTCACCAACAACAATAAAATCACCTATCTCAAATGGTCTGTCAAAAAGAATGGCAAAATAACTAAACAGATCTTTTAAAACTGTTTGCCCTGCCAAAGCCACAGCCACACCGCCAATACCGAGACCTGCAATCAGAGCTGAAATCTTAAATCCAAGATTATCCAAAAGAAAAAACAATCCACTGCTATATACAACTATCTTGATTATCGGCATTATTGATTTAACGCTTCGTCGTTTTATTTCATCATCTGCATTACTAAGCCAATAATTTAAGAAAATATAATTAATAATAGAAACAACAAAACTAATTGTTAAAAAAGTGAAGATGGTTATACCAATTATTTTTACTATCTTTAAAAAAGATTCGTTCACGACTAAGTGTTGGATGCTTAAATAAAAAACACCAAAAAAGAGCGCTGGAATTAATGTTTTCTTTAATAAAGAAAACATAAAAGCATTGAATTTATTACGTGTATCTCTTGCCTTTCTCTCCATTTTTTTCATGACAAAGATCTTGATAATCACAATCACACCAATGCCAACTATCAAAACGATGAACGTAGTGACATAATCCATAATGCTATTACTTAAAAATTCATATTCCAAAAAACCCATTAAAACCTCCAAACATTAGTTTTGTTAGTTTTCAAATCATCAACCAACAACTAATTACTAAAAGGATCTTTTATTCTTATTACTGCGCTACGTTCCGGACCAACAGATATTATTGAAACAGGAACGCCGGACAGCTCTTCTATTCTCTTAACAAATTTCTGTGCTGACAAAGGAAGCTTATCAAACTCTCTGACTGATGTAATATCCTCTGTCCATCCTTCCAATTCTTCATATACTGGTTTGCATTTTTTTAAATCATCTTCAGATGATGGAAAAAAATTAATAATTTTACCATCTAGTTTATAACTCGTACAAATCTTTATCTTCTTAAGCCCTGTCAGCACATCCAACTTTGTTATAGTCAGAAGAGTTAATCCATTTACTCTTTTTGAATGATTGATCAACACTGCATCAAACCATCCACACCGCCTTTTTCTGCCAGTAGTTGCGCCAAACTCCTTGCCTTTTGTCTGCAGATGTTCTGCATCATCAGTGTAGTCTTCAGTTGGAAAAGGACCTTCCCCCACTCTTGTAGTATATGCCTTTAAAACTCCCAAGACATCCTGAATAACTGTTGGACCAACACCTGTTCCGCAACAAGCCTCGCCAGCCACTGTATTGGATGATGTCACAAACGGATAGGTACCATGATCAATATCAAGCGCGGTGCCTTGTGCTCCTTCAAATAAAACCTTTTTCCCCTGATCTATATATTCATTAATTTTGAGAGATATATCACACAGATGATGAGAGAGTTTGTTTTTCCAAACCTCTGCTTTCATACACAATGTTTCCATGTCCACAGGAGTACCGCCCATCATCTCAATGATCTTATTCTTTTGAGGCAAAACCAGCTCAAGTCGTTTTCTGAAAATTGCAGGATCAAGCACATCGCTAAATCTTATACCAAATCTGGAAGCCTTATCTTCATAAGCAGGACCTATACCCCTGCCTGTGGTTCCTATTTTAGCATTGCCCAGAGAGGCTTCGCGAAGATGATCTATTATTCGATGATATGGCATTACTAAATGAGCATTGCCGCTTATGGCTAACATTTTAGGATCTTTAAGATAGCCCTGACTGTATAACCCCTCGATCTCGTCGATTAGAACATCTGCATCAAGAACAACTCCATTTCCTATAGCACAAAAACAACCAGCATGTAATATCCCTGATGGTATAAGGTGAAGTACGGTTTTTCTATCACCAATTATTACAGTATGCCCAGCATTAGCTCCACCCTGAAATCTTACCACAGCATGCACTAAAGGTGTAAGAAGGTCCACGATGCGCCCCTTACCTTCATCTCCCCATTGCACTCCAACAGTTACAACTACATTGGCCATAAAACACCATCCTCTTCACTCGATGAGCGATGCGCGGTGTTCGATGGGCGTTCATTTAATACACGCTCATCGCAAATCTCACACCGCTCACCAAATGAGCGCTCATCAAATAGTTAAAAATTTCTCCAATATTGCTTTTTGAATATGAAGTCTGTTTTCAGCTTCATCAAATATTCTAGACTGCGGACCATCCATAACTTCATCTGTTATCTCATCGCCTCTGTGTGCTGGCAGGCAATGCATAACAATTGCATCTTTTTTAGCATAAGAAAGCAGTTCAGCATTAACCTGATAGGGCTTAAAAACCTTCTTTTTATTATCTTCTTCTTTACCTTCCTGCCCCATACTAACCCATGTATCAGTATTAATTACATCTACATCTTTAACAGCTAACTTCGGATCTTCGGTAACCATTATATTGGAATAACCATCTTTTTTAACCTTATCTAAAATCATTGCAGATGGGAAAAAGCCCTTAGGTGTTGCTATTGATAATTTAAATCCCAATATTATTGCAGCAGTAATCCATGTATTAGCCAGATTATTTCCATCTCCAATATAAGAGATATGAAGGGATTTTATATTACCTTTATCTTCATATGCTGTCATAAGATCTGCCAACACCTGACACGGATGATACAAATCTGTTAATCCATTAATGATCGGTACACTTGCAGCTTCTGCCATTCTTTCAAGTTTAGTCTGTTCAAATGTCCTGACCATAATGCCATTAACATAACGCGATAAAACTCTGGCAGTATCTTCGTATGTTTCTCCTCTGCCAAGCTGCGAACCTGATGAAGAAAGATTTAACGCATGACCACCCAGTTCAAACATGGCTATTTCAAATGAAACACGCGTACGCGTTGAATTCTTCTCAAACACCATTGCAAGAGATTTGCCAGCTAATGAATGAACTTTCTCACCTTTCTTGTTTGCCTGTTTGAGAGTCTTTGCTCTTTCCAGCAATTCGTAAATCTCATCTTCTTTAAGATCAAAAAGTGATAATAAATGACGTGGCATATATATTCCTCCTTGTTTGTTATTCGGTGGACAATGGGCGGTGTTAGATGGGCGTTCATTTAATACACGCTCATCGCAAATTTCACACCGCTCACCGAATTATAAAATATACCTGCTTAGATCTCTATTTTTTATTATATCAGAAAGTGCATCTACAACATAATTCTGATCTATAGTCATTTTTTTATTTCTCATCTCTGTGGCTTTGAAAGATATCTCCTCAAGAACTTTTTCCATAATTGTATGAAGCCGTCTTGCACCAATATCTTCCATTTGCTGATTTACCTCTTCTGCAATATTACAAATTTCCATTAAAGCTTCATCCATAAACTTGAGATCAATGCCTTCTGTTTTCATCATTGCAACATACTGTTTTGTTAAAGAGTTGTCTGGCTCGGTTAAGATCCTGTAAAATTCCTTTTTACTTAATGAATGAAGCTCAACTCTTATGGGAAATCTTCCCTGCAATTCTGGAATCAGATCAGACGGCTTTGTACTATGAAAAGAACCTGCTGCAATAAAAAGAATATGATCAGTTTTTACCATTCCATGTTTTGTAGTTACAGTAGAGCCTTCAACAATGGGCAATATATCCCGCTGCACACCTTCTCTGGAAACATCAGGACCGTGCCTTGATTCACCTGCTTTTGAAGCTATTTTATCAATCTCATCTAAAAAGATGATTCCATTTTGTTCCACTCTTTCTATAGCCTGCTCAATAACAGATTCCATATCTATTAAGCGCGATGCTTCTTCTGCTGCAAGCATCTCCAATGCCTCTGAAACCTTAACTCGTCTTTTCTTATCTTTTCTCTCAGACCCGGGCATGAAATTTGAAAAAAGGTCTTTAATATTAGCGCCCATTTCCTCTATGCTGGGAGCTGCTATAACTTCAACCGACGGCATTATGGGTCTTGGTTTGGATTTGAGTTCAACTATCCTGTCATTAAGTTTTCCTGCTCTTAACATCTCCCTAAGCTTCGCTCTAGCGTCTTCCGGAGTCTCTGCTCCTTCAGCTTCTTTTGCCATCTTTACAAGAAGAAGTTCTAAAATCTTTTCCTCAGCAACATCCTGAGCTCTAACCTGAACACTCTTGGTTTCCTCTTCCCTTACCATTTTTACAGCTATGTCAGTTAGATCACGTATCATGGATTCAACATCTTTTCCGATATAACCAACCTCTGTAAACTTTGAAGCTTCAACTTTAAGAAATGGCGCTTCAGCAAGTTTTGCCAATCTTCTTGCTACTTCAGTCTTACCAACACCTGTTGGACCTATCATTATAATATTTTTTGGAACTATTTCATCCCTTAGAGGCTGCTCAACCTGTTTTCTTCTCCACCTGTTTCGAAGAGCTATGGCAACAGCTTTTTTTGCCTTATCCTGACCTATAATAAACCTATCCAGTTCTGAAACTATTTCGCGCGGTGTAAAGTTCGTAGTAGACATAGAATTATTCCTTTATCTTTTCCAGTATTTCATATTTCGCAGAGCATGCATCTTACTTCTTAATACTCACATCGCTCATCGCTCATCGAAAGAATTAGAGCTCCTCTATACTTATATTACTATTAGTGTAAACACATATTTCAGAAGCTATTTTCATAGATTCTTCTATAATTTTTTTGGCTGTTAATTTTGTATTAGACATCAGAGCCCGAGCAGAAGCCAATGCATATGGACCACCTGACCCTATTGCAGCTATGTCATCATCTGGTTCCACAACATCTCCGGTCCCTGAAATTGTAAAGGTTTTTTCAAGATCTGCCACTATCATCATTGCTTCAAGCTTTCTGAGCACTCTATCCAGTCTCCAATCTTTTGCCAATTCAACAGCAGCACGGGTTAAATTTCCCTTATACTCTTCCAACTTACTCTCAAATTTCTCAAAAAGAGTAAAAGCATCTGCGCTTGAACCTGCAAAACCAGCCAGCACCTTATCATCTGCCATAAGTCTAACTTTATTGGCAGTGCTTTTCATGATGGTATTTCCAAAACTCACCTGACCATCACCTGCCATTGCTACTTTTCCGTTCCTACGAACACAAATAATCGTAGTAGAATGAAACATGTTATACCCCCTATTTGTCGTTAGTGATTGGTCGTTAGTCGATAGTATTTAATCATTGGTTTTTACACTATATACTAACGACCAACGACTATCGACAAACAACTGGTAGTTATCACCAAGATAACTTAGCTTTCACCAAAATAACAAGATTGGATTATAAAGTTGCTAAGACCATTAAGCCTTTGGGTGAGACTTATCATATACTTCCATCATCTTTTCAAGATTAATATGCGTATATTTTTGTGTAGTTGATAAGCTAGAGTGACCTAACAACTCCTGAATGCCGCGCATATCCACACCAGCATTAAGAAGATGGGTAGCAAATGTATGGCGCAAAACATGTGGTGTAACTGTTTTATTAATACCCGACTGTTTTAGATATTTAACCAATATACGTTCTATAGACCTAACAGAGATTTTTTCGCCACGTTTATTCAAAAAAACAGCGTCATTATTGTTACCTGAAACTAAACCAGTCCTTAAATCAAAATATCTTCTTAATGCCTCGCATGCTTTGCTTCCCATTGGAACAATTCGTTCCTTTCTACCCTTGCCCAATACCCTAACTATCCCTTCTGTTAAATTTAGGTCCTGCATTTTAAGGTTTACAAGTTCACTCACACGCAAACCACTTGCATACAACACTTCCAAAATAGCCTTATCACGGCGACCAAGAGTTGAGCTTGTATTTGGACAATCTAATAAAGCAACTGTTTCATCAACGGTAAGAAATTTCGGAATACGTTTTGGTATTTTTGGACTTGCAACCTGTTTTGCCGGATTTGTCTTTACATGACCTTTTCTGATACAAAAATCATAAAAGCTGCGTATACTGGATAGTTTTCTTGCTATTGATGTGGGGTTTTTATTTCCAAAAAGAGATCCAACATAATCCCTGACTACCACATGATCAACGCTATCCATATTCACTATTTGGCTATTTTGTTCAAATTTTTTTTCGATAAAATGTAGAAACTGATTAAGATCAACTAGATAATTTTTTAAGGTGTGTTCAGATGCCCTTTTTTCATGTTCAAGATAAATTGAAAACTCATTAATTAAATTTTTCATATCCCCCCCATAGTTATATGAATATCCCTTGCTTCTTAAAAAAGCAATAATTCTTTAAAAAATAAGAGGTTGCCAACAAATTTTAAAATTCTTATGAAATAAGTTTAAAAAAGCTAACATTTCCTTTACTATAAAAAATCAACTCTTTGAAATATATATAAAAAATAGAAAGCTAGATCAGTTTAAAATAGACCTCCCGTGTAGGAACATTAACCTCATCAACCAAAATGCTAACAGGGTCTCCTATTCTAAATTTTGTTTTTCTATGCTTTCCATTTAAAGAATATCCACCTTCATCAAACTGGTAATTATCTTTGGGCAAAGACTCCTTATGAACAAGTCCTTCAACAAAAAAATCGTTTAATTCAACAAAAAAACCAAATTTAGTAACATGCGATATAATACCATCATATCTATCCCCAATTTTATCCTGCATAAAAAACGCTACATATAGCTTTATAATTTCTCTTTCCGCCTCCATTGCAATTCGTTCTCTACGCGTACAATACAAAACAGTCTCTTTTAACGCTGCCAATCCTGCATCTTTGGCTACCTTTTTTACTTTTTCTCCTCTTAATAAGCTTTTTAAAAAACGATGAACCAAAAGATCAGGATATCTACGAATTGGAGATGTAAAATGGCAATAACACTCAGATGCAAGCCCATAATGACCTAAGTTCCTCTCACAATACACAGCTTTAGCAAGTGAACGCAAAAGGCTTGAATTAACAAGTCTTTCCTCTGGCTTACCTTTAACCATTTCAACAATCTTTGCCAAATCTCCTGCAGAAACATCATCGCCAAAACTGATTTTATAGCCAAGATTATGCAATAAAATTGCAAAAGCATTAATTTTATCTTTTTCCGGATGAGCATGGACCCTATATACACAGTTGCTCTTCATTTCAGTTAAATATTCTGCTACAGCCTCATTTGCAGCTATCATAAACTCTTCAATAATCATATGCCCCAAATGCCTATCAGCTTTTGCAATATCATCTACATTACCTGTTAAACTAACTACGATCTCTGGCTCAGATAGATCAAAATCAATTGCACCGCGATTCTCTCTTTTTTTGCGTAAACGTTTAAAACATTCCTCCATTAACTCAAATTGCGGCACAAGATTATTATGTTTTTCTCTTACATGTAAGTCCTTTTCCACAAGAATCTTTTTTAAATCCGTATAAGTCATCCTTTGTTTGCTTCTTATAACACTTTCATAAAAGGTTTTTTCTACAACTCCGCCGTTACAATCAATATCCATCTGAACTGTCATCGTTAATCTATCTACCTTTGGTTTTAAGCTGCACAGATCATTGGAAAGTTGTTCAGGAAGCATTGGCAAACAATCTCCGGGAAAATAAACAGAAGTACCGCGGTTATATGCTTCATTATCTATAACAGAGTTTTCTTTCACAAAATAAGACACATCAGCAATTGAAACCCACAACCTTATATTACCTTTGCTTGTTCGTGAAACCGCAACAGCATCATCAAAATCTTTGGCTGTTTCCCCATCAATTGTAACAAAATCAATATTACGAAGATCTTTTCTTTTTTTAATAATCTTCTCAGACATAAAAGAAAGACAGTTATCTGCCTCTTTTAAGACTTTATCTGAAAACTCCCTTGAAAGATGATGGTTAACAGTAATAGCAAATTCTTCAGTGTCTAAATCACCCCTTTTACCTAATATCGATACAACCTTTCCTAACATATGCTCTGAACCTGATGCATATTTTGTAATCTCAACAACAACTCCCTGACCATGCTTTGCACCATTTAGTTTATTATCTGGCACAATGATCATGCGCCGTACCCTGACATCATCAGCTATCACCCTGTATTGTTTGCCTACACGCTCAAGTCGTCCGGTCATTTCCTTAACACGTCTTTCAACAACCTGAATCACATGCCCCTCTTCACTCTTGCCTGCCCTACCTGCAACCAATTTTATCTCTACCAGATCTGTATGAAGAGCATCAGAAACAGCGCGCGCAGGGACAAATACATCTTTTTGCTTTGCAATTCCGGTTGCAACAAATCCGTAACCATCTCTGTGTAAACGTATTTCACCTATTATTCTTTTATTTTTCAACGTTCCCCCACTATGTTTTTAAGCTTCAAAATTAACAAACTTCCCTACTTTATTAATTATATAATACAGAAACTAATTAAAAAGATGAAGCTTTTATTTAAGGGCACCTCTAAATAAAAATCCTTATTGTTGATTTTTAATTCTTTATGGTATAAGAATGGCAGTCGGCAAATAAGTGGGGGGAATATGCGTAAAAAGAAAACTGTAAAAAAATCTTTTTCTTCAAAAAAACAGCTTTCAAAAAAGACCGGTTTAATAAAAAAAGCTGAAGCTTTAAGAAAAAAAACGACAAAAAAAGTCAAAACAAGCAAAATCGCAGCAAAAACTTTAATTAGAAAAAATAAAAATGGTGATTTAAAACCTAAAAAAACTGTAAAAACCAAAAAGCAGTTTGCTTTATCAAAATCAACAAAAGAGAAAAAACACTCAAAACTGATAAAACCAAAATCTTTTTCAAAGAAAAAAACTAATAAAGTTACTTTATTTGAGGAATTAATCATTGAAGCAAAAACAGATTCAACTGTTCATGAACAAAGCAGAATTGAAGAATCTAAATTTGACCTTGGCATTCCTGAAAACGCTAAAGCAATGCCTGAGCATGAACTTCCGTCTTCATATAACAAAGATCAGGCAGTTATTCTTACAGTAAGTCCCCATTTTGTCTTTGCCTATTGGGAAGTCACTAATAACTCTATGCATGAGGCAGTTTCAAAAATAGGATATAATACAAAACTTACTTTACGGTTCTACGACATAACTCTATCTAGTAATCCAGATCACAGTCCACACTGGGATATTGAAGTATTTGACCGGCTAGGCAACTGGTATCTAAAATTAGATTACCCAGAACAAAAGTTAACTCTTGATATAGGGCTAAAAAATGAATTTGGAAATTTTTATCCTCTAACAAGATCTAATACAATCAAACTGCCAAGAACCACACTTGCTGATCCAGGGCCATTAAAATGGATGATTGTTACAGATCTTGGAGATAAAATCACAACAGATATAGAAGATTACACAGACGCTGATCTGGAACTTTTGAGAAAAATATTAGGTCCGCACTTCTTTGACCTTCTAATAAAGGGTAAATTTTCAACAATAGAGGGATCGAATCTTGAAGCAGTGTTTCAGGAAATATCTTCCTTTCGCCTGCGACAAGATTCCTCATCATCTCCAACAATGTGGTCTAACCATTGATTAAGAATAAAACTATGGCACAGGGATATCTTGCATTTGTATTACACGCCCATCTTCCATATGTCAGGCATCCTGAATATGAAGATTTTTTAGAAGAGCGATGGTTTTTTGAGGGAATGACTGAAACTTACATTCCTCTTTTAAACACATTTGAATCTCTTGTTCACGATGGGGTTGATTTTCGGCTTACAATGTCTCTAACCCCGCCCCTTCTTTCAATGATGACAGATCCGCTATTGCAGGAAAGATATGCAAAGCACCTTAATAAGCTAATAGAATTAAGCGATAAGGAACTTTTTCGCACAAAAGATAATCATATCTTTCATCAAACCGCGCAGATGTATAACCACAATCTCAAATATTATAAATGGATTTTTGAAGAAAAATATCAAAGAAATATTGTAAATGGTTTTAGAAAATTCATGGAGATGGAAAAGCTTGAAATTATAACCTGCGGAGCAACACACGGCTTTCTGCCTCTTCTCAAACCAAGCCAAGAAGCAGTTCGATCACAAATACAAATAGCATGTGAATGCCATGAAAAACATTTGGGAAAACGACCAAAAGGAATATGGCTGCCTGAATGCGGTTATTATGCAGGGCTAAGCGATATATTGTCGAATTATGGCATTCGCTTTTTCTTCGTTGATACGCATGGCTTACTGCTCGCTGATACGCCACCCAAATATGGTGTTTACGCTCCACTATACACAGCATCCGGAGTTGCTGCATTTGGAAGAGATCAGGAATCATCTAAACAAGTATGGAGTGCAGAGGAAGGATATCCGGGCGATCCAGCTTACAGGGATTTCTACAGAGACATTGGTTTTGATCTGGATTTTGAATATATCAAACCATACATCCATTGCGACGGGATCAGGGTGATGACTGGTTTAAAATATCATGCAATAACCGGAAAAACAGAGAACAAAAAACCTTATGATATCCATCTTGCGCAGCACGTAGCTGATATGCATGCTAGCAATTTCATGTTTAACAGACAAAAACAGGTTGAACATCTCCGTGGAATTATGGGTAAACCGCCCATAATAGTTGCTCCATATGATGCAGAGCTGTTTGGACACTGGTGGTTTGAAGGGGTTACATGGCTAAACTATACAATCAGGAAAATAAGTTGTGATCAAAACACCGTGCAATTGATTACACCACTTGAATATCTATCCAAGCACCCAAAAAATCAGGTGGCAGAACCTTCTGAATCAAGCTGGGGCCACAAAGGCTATGCTGAAGTATGGTGCAATCAGACAAATGATTGGATATATCGCCATTTACATGAAGCATCTTTTAAAATGACCGAACTCGCACATACATATCCGCATGCTGACCACAATCTTACCCGTGCATTAAATCAGATGGCAAGGGAGTTACTCCTTGCTCAGGCATCTGACTGGGCGTTTATAATGAATAATGGCACAATGACAGCTTATGCTGTTAAACGAACAAAAGACCATCTTTACAAATTTAACAAATTTTATTCAGAAATAAAAAACTACAACCTTGATATGAATTTTCTCGCAGAAACTGAATGGAAAGATAATATCTTTCCTGATATTAACTACAGATGCTATGCATAGGCAAAGTTGTTAGTTAAGATGTTTCATGTTTACCGATGAGCATTGGGATCAAGATAATTACTAATCTCTACTATAAAATCATCAAAATCATTCAATCGTTTGTTATAAATTCCATAAACAATCTCTAAATCAACTTTTTCATAAAGATGAATTATAATATTTCTAAAACCAACCATATTTTGCATCATTAAGCAGAGATCTTTTGAAATTACGTCATTATCATATAAAATTGTAAAAATAGACCTTCCATCTTCTGGAAACGCAAACCCCTCATCAACTATAATGTGCTTTCCTATGTCCATACAGGTCTCAATCATCTCCTGTAAAGTTTTTTGCACTGCTTTTTGATCTTTATGATTCTTTTTAAATTCAGAAAGAGATTTAATCTTATAATTTTTCAATTCTTTCTTTGATTGAGACAAAAAGACTATTTTTCTATTTATAAGATCTTTATCTACCATATTTACCTCTTACTGCTCTTGAACGAAAAAAACTCAATAATTGAAGATAATCAAAATATTCGGTTATCACCTTCAAAACAAATTTTTGAGCAAGCCCCTTTTTCTGTTGAAATATCAGCCGTCCATATTTAACAACCTGCTGTTTTAATGCAATTGAGGCTGAATTTAAAATAACTATATCCAAAGGCAAATTTACAATAGACTCTAATTCCCCAGATAATTTATTAATAAACTCAAGTTTATCCAAACCATGCATTTCCTTTTTTAGCATCACAGCAATATCTAAGTCATTTTGGTTTTTATTTCTTTTTACAACAGATCCAAAATAATATGCGAAAAGAATTTGTTTCTCCTTTTTTAATATTTTCTCGATTTTTCCCAAATCTATCTTATCCATATAGTTAAACGATAACAGATACATATGGATACAGCAAGATTGTTTTATCCCAAAAAATGCAGTTGCATTTTTTGGCAAACCCGCAAAATTGCGCCATCTCTGCGTTGGGAAATAATTTTAGTCGGTCAACGTATCACTAAATACGCCTCCCTCCTAAAATTATTTTCCGCCTTGATCTGACACAATTTAGCGGGTTTGCCCAAATCGTGCAGTTTTCAACTGCACGATTTGGGTTTATCTTCGATAATTATTAAAAATCCAATTAAAAAACCCCTTAACGGGGTTTTTTAATCAAGATCATTTACATAAACATTTCAAAATACATTGCCGCATGCTGCAGCTGGAATTATATTTTGCACATTATTGTAATTATAAGGATCAGATGGATTATATCCAACGCGCACATCTGCACAAGTCATTGCATTTAACGCATTAATGCAAGAGGTTAGATTAGTTTCATCAGCAACATCTACACCGCTATCAACACGGTTTATGACAAGATTCATTGTCAATGTTCCCTCTGCTGCTGGTACTCCAAAATTATCTGCAATGTTAGTGCAATACAAAAGTTGATTATAACATCCCTCTATATAGCCTCTATCAAGGGCTTCTCTAAAGCAATCCATTATTAAGTTACAAGTCGTATCCAATAAATGTATGGCTGCATTAGTTTCAGGTGTACCAAATGTACCGCTTCCACCATCTGGATCTGATCCATCACTAATTGTATTGGGTGATCCCTCACTCTCAGTTGCATCTGTCGTTGCTGGTTGCTCGCTTTCATAACTTATATCAACACTACTATTATTTATATACAATTCTATGCCAGTAATATTTCCATTACCATCACCAATAATAACAATTCTAACCTGCATTCCGGAAATTGTAACGCTGATCTCCAGCCTGTTGTTACTTACTGACACAGGAGCAGTTACCATGTCTAAAATAACATTATTTTGGTCTACTTTGCCAACTTGAGCGCTGCTGGAATCTAAAACTCTAACAAGATATGTATCAGTACCTGAGCTTGGAACCACACGTATCACCTTGGTTTGAAGGCTCGTTACAAGATCAAGATCTGGGTTAGTAACCTCCACACCTTTGCCGGAACATGCTGCAATAAACAGAAGACCAACAAGCATGACTATTAATCTCTTCATATTATTTCTCCTTTTGGTTAATGTCAAAGACCTGCAAATTAATTTGCAAGACCCTCTTTTTTTCATCTTTATCCTGCTCTAAAATAGAATGCAGTTTTTGTCTAAAATTATGAATCTCCTTTTTCACCTGTTCAAAACCTTTTTCAGATGTTGCAATAGTTAAAGAAGAAAATTCCCTTCTATCTGCTTCTTGTTCTATAACTGCCTTTGCAGCTAGATTCGACATTTGAACATGAAAATTGACAACAGCTACTGAGCCAACCTCTTCTGGTGTTGATATCATATTTTCAAGCCTTAGCAAATTTCCATTTTTATCTTCGCTCAACAACTTCATTTCCTTTAACTTCTTAACAGCTATCTTAACATCCTTTATGCTCACATCAGGGCAAATGTTTTTCTGTATCCATTTTGTATCTTTTACATCTTTTGTGTCCAAACGCACAATCTCCAGAATAGCCACATAATACCAGTTGGAGAATAACTCATATTGTAATGCTGCTAAAGGTTTTGTCTTTAGCAGTAATCTATTTTGTGAAAGTCTCTTAAAATAAGAATCCTTATCTTTATGATTTTCTGACTGATTAAACTTCACCAAATTTTCAAAGTATGATGATTCATCATTATTTAATCTTAAACCTTTTATTATTTTAGTAATCCCTTCCATTCCTAAATTACGTTTGCCATCAATAACAAGTTTTAGAAAACCAGAGGATTTAATACCAGCTGATCTATTAAAGTTTCGGTAAGAAAAGCTGGGTTTCGTGTTTTTAAGCTCATTTACCCTATCTTTTAGAAAACACCTATAATCCATGTAAGTATAAATATTAATCATATAATCTATTCAATTATAACGCCTTCTGTAATTATTATCGTCAGAATGCAATGAAAAGTTGCTTAAAAAATGCAATTTTTCGTTTTCTGTAGAAAACAATCCTTGGTTTATAAAAACACTAACGACTATTGATTAATTTGATTTTCTTTTTTTAGGGGGTTTTTCTTTGATTTCAAATGAGTAAAGTCTACCTGAATTTGACAAAAGAATTAAGCGATCATTTACAAATATTGGGTCACTGAAAGTTCCGCCACCTTTTATATATCTTGAACTCAGGATGTCGCCATTTTTAGGATCAATCAAATAAAACTTTCCATGAGTAGCAGCCACAACCATTACATCGCGTAAAATTGCTGGAGCTGAAATGCCAGATAAGTCCAGATCTTGTTCCCAAATAAAATTGCCATTTTCCGGCACAATTGCAATAACAACTCCGCCACCTGAAACATAAAGCGTATCATTAACAAGCAACAGATCATTTACACCACCAACACTGTCTACTCGCCAACTTATCTCTCCGCTACTTTCCGGCTTAATGCAAAAAACCTGTTTATCTGCGGTGGTAACATATATACATTTATCTGTAATTAACGGTTTGCAATCAAGATCAGAAACCAATGCATCTCTATCACCCAACTGTCTTGCCCACGAAAGATTTCCATTTGTGTCATAAGCAAATAGCATCCCAGCAGCATTACCAAAAAGAATTTTCCCATTGTAAAAAACCGGAGTGGAACCTTTTCTTACTGAAAAACCTTCTTTTTTCCCAAATGCTTCAGTATGCCAAAACTCTTCTCCACTGTTTCTGTCAAAGGAGAACAACCGCCCAGCATCTGTTAAAAAATAAACCCGATTATCAACCACCAGCGGAGTTGATAAAATAGCTGACCCTAGAAACTTTTTCCAGATTTCTGTTCCATTATCAGAGTTCAAAGCATAGGCATACCCATCTATATCACCAAAAAACACATAATCATCCTGCGCAAAAGCTTGGCTCTGAATAGGACCAGATGTTTTATATTTCCATAGTTTTTCACCTTTATCTACATCTATGGCATAAAAAACACCTGCATCTACGCCTACATATAATTTAGAATTATTTGCTGTTGGTATGGAAAACTGAAATGGTCTGCTATTCCAAAATGAACTTTTCTTCAGACGCATCACATCCTGTTTTGATACAGAAACACGCCTTTCACTTCTATTATAATTTCTCCACTTGCTAGTTCTTTCCCGGTTTAATGCAGATTCAGAACTAAGCAAGTGTTTCTTAGTCTTTTCACCTGCAAACCCCTGTTTGCTTCCAATAGAAAGATCAATGGAAAGAAAAAAAACGAGCGCTAAAATAAACGCAATTATTTGTTTTCTGCATCTCCATTGGTAACTAACCATAATAAACTCTCCTCAGCCTGATCCTTTATTTTACTTCCTTCAGCCAGCTCAATTGATTGTTTATAATATTCACGCGCTTTTTCATAATCACCCAATTTCTCATAGCAACGCCCCACTTCTAATAAACTAAGCGCTTTATTAATATTTTTAGGATAATTTGAAGCTTCAAGAAAACTTTCTGCTGCTTCCTGATATTTCCCATTAGCATATTCTGCTCTACCCTCACCATGTAAAGAAGCAACATGCAAAATCGGCGTCCTTTTGGTCTTTTCTGCTAAATTGCTAAAAACATCTTTGCTTTTATCAAAATCTCCCTGAGTAAAAAGATCATCTGCTAAAGTAAGCATAGCAAATCTACCTATTTTAGTGCTTCCATAATCATCAACAAGCTCTTGTAGAGATTTAATGCGATCTTGAAGATTTTCAATATTTTGAACTTTGGAAAAAACTATTACAGCCTTATTTTCCCTATAATTTTGAATCTGTATTACAATAAACACAATCACTGTGGTTAAAGCAATAGTTCCTAATGCCATGCCAATTATTTTTATATTCTCCCTTAGAAAATGAATGCATCTAAGCGTCCAGTCTAAAATTTCATCTGGTGAATTTTTTCTTTTTCCCCTTGGTAATCGCTTATATGTGCTCATAACAAACCTACCTCCTGATTTCCGAATGATATAGCCCCCGCAAAACAAAATGACCAACTCTGCACATGAGTGATAAGAGAGAT
>CAZLRI010000004.1:0-17591 GCA_964561745.1 uncultured Pseudobdellovibrionaceae bacterium
TCATAGTTAATTACAAAATCCTCCATTCACCTCCATTAGGGGACATTTTGCTTCAGAGGGGGGGTACGATGTCTATTCCGAGTTCCAAGCTATGCTAGATTTTCTGTTGACTGGCGCTGATTTCCGTGATTGTGTCTACGCTTATGCAACCTAAAATGCTTGATTTGATTGATGTTCCTGTTGTTGAAACAGTGGTTAATATTGCAGACGCTGCGGATACAAAAAAACGGGAAAATTTAGTCAGCAATTTTGTTCTAACACGCGAAGTGGAACATAATCTTCGCATCCTTTCTCAATCATTTAAGGGTTCTTTTGGACAAGGTTATTTTTTAATAGGCACTTACGGTTCTGGTAAATCTCATTTTCTTTCCTATCTTTCGTTAATTGTTTCAGGTGAAATATCTTCGTCATCTTCTTCACCTTTACAGGACACAATCGGTGAAAAGAAGCTTCTTCCCATAAGAATATCTCTTATAAACTATAGGGGTTCTGTATCTCTTGAAGAGATTATATTGTCAGAAGTTGAATCAATGTTATCTACCAGAAATATTCTTAAACCATTTACAAAACGTGCTCGTTTTGTTGAATATATGGATCGATCTATTTTTCCGTTGGATCCATCTGCCTTTGACAACTATCTCAAGCAACGCGGCTTCCCTGTCTGGGAGAAGTTAAGAATGGATAAAAAGCAAGCTGCAGAAGCTGCGTGGGGATATTTTAAAACCATCCGCGGTAAGTTAGAAGAAAAAAAAGGGAATTCAGTGGCTTTCCCGGAAATGCCTGATACAAGACCTGATGAACTGATTGGCGAGATGGTTCGATCAGCAGGTGAAATTGGTTATACGGGTATTATCATCGTTATTGACGAACTTTCTGAATTTCTTCGCTCAAAACAGTCTCGAAGTGCTTTAAGTGAAGATGCGCGTTATTTACAACTTCTCGGTGAATTAGCGCGCACTTATCCTTTATGGATTGTAGCTTCATTACAAGAAGCGATTGAACAAACAGGAGATATTTCACGGGATGTTATCAGCAAGATAAAGGATCGTTACCCAATACGGCTGGCGCTGGGAGAACCTCACATGCGTGAGTTGATAGCTGGTAGGTTAATCAAGAAAAAAGATGGTGCGCGAGAGATTATCCGAAAAATATGGCAAAGCTGTAAAGAGAATTTTCCTGGCTTTAATGAGGATTTTGAATCTTTTTTTCAGATATACCCGCTTCATCCTGACACTGTTCATTATCTGGAAGGTCTAACTCAAATCTTTTCATCGCATCGTGGCGTAGTGGATTTTGTCTCCTCACATATTCATAGAAAGGAGGATGGTGCAAACAGCGCGTTTCTTGACGCATCTGCGGATAAATTGATAACAGTTGATGCTATTTATCAACATTTTCGCGACCGTATTCGAGAAGACCACCGTTTTCTTCCGTATGATGACATTGTGAGAAGAGATCTCTTGCGCTCATGCGATAAAATATTTTCAGATAAATCAGATCATATTCTTGCGCAAAGAGTTTGCAATCTTCTGGTGCTCACAGAAATAGCTAAAATCGAACGCAAAAAAAATGTTCGAGAGATAATTTCAATATTGCTTGCAAAGATCGCCGGAATATCACCTGAGGCTGATGAAGAATATATGTCTGATATAATTCTATCGCCCATTCTTAAGGAATCACTTTTTGTAAGATGCACTGAGGCTACTAAACCAGGAGGTCGTGTTTATAGCCTTTCGTTGGAGCGCGACTCGCGAGGACTATTTTCAAAGGAGTTGGATCAAATTTTAGCTAGTCTTGATCAAAGTGATTCGAGACTTGTGAGTACTGCTCTTGAGAATATCGAAACTGATTTGCCTATCCATGAATTAATAAAAGGGGCTGTTAAAGAGATCCAGATCCCATGGCGTGGAACACAACGGCGTGGTCTTTGCCTTTGGGTTGAATCAATAACTCCTGCCGAGATCTCTCTAAAAATAGAAGATGGTAATTTTGATTTTGCGCTTGTTTATGCTCCTCCTAATTTTCTTATTTCAAAAGAAGAGTTGTTGCCCTCACGTGCTCTTCTCTGGAGCCCGCGCTGGGATAATGAAGATGTTGAGTCTTTTCGCAAATTCTACGGTGTGTTTCAACTCTTAAATGAACGAGGATTTACCGAAACTCCGGTGATAGAAGAAGCAAGACGAATATACAACGAGTTGAAAATTTCGCTAGGCAAGATTATTGAAAAGGGTTTCAGAGAAGGGGAAATTAGAGCTGCGGAATTGAAAATCAACTCGCTGCAAAGCTTTCATGCAGCCACAGGATTTGTTGAACGTTTTATAACATTGCCGGTTATTGAATTACTTAAAAAAATTTATCCTCGCTTCTTAGAGATCGCCCCTGAAGTGGATTTTTTTTCGCGAAGAACACTTTCAGCCATGATCGACACTATTATTACCACGGGAAGAATTAGCATGGCTACTGCCAGAAAAAATAATACACGAACGATGATTGAAGGAGTGCTTATCCCATTGGGAATTGCACGCGTTTCCTCATCATCTTTTGTAATGCAGTTGGACCCCCTGCATTCTAATCTTTCAAAAGAGGTTTTGGATCAAGTGAATTCCGGTATTGGTGATCTTCAAAAATTGATCAAGAATCTACGCTTTGGTACATGGGGGCTCTCCGAGGATCTCGCTCATTTACTCCTTGTATCAATGGTGCGAAGTGGTCTTGTGGATATTTATAAAAACGGGCGTAGGATCCCTACTATCATTGTTGATTTCAGGCAGGTTGCGGAAGCTGATGAGATTCGATCTGGCCAGTTGATAGGTCCTGAATTAAGAGAGCGATTATTTAGAGACCCTTTACTCTCTGAAAATCTTGATAAGCAACTTTTCTCACTTTCATCTCAAGGTCAAGTATGGGAAAAGCTTCTCAATTTCAAACAACGCTTAACACAGAATATAGAAGAGATAATGCCTAAACTTGCTCAGATTAGCGAATACCCAGTTTTTGACAATTTTGATTTTGAGCGCTTTAGATCAATAATTACCAAAGGTCAAGAAGCGATAAAAAATGTTATGGAATCTCAAGGTGCAGCAAAAGGATTAGAAAAGTATCTTTCATTGGAGCGTCCAAATCTTTTAGCGATTGGTCATGAATTGGAGATTGTCGGAAATTTTATAAAAAATGATGCTGAACGAATAGTTCGGATAGCGGATTATCTACAAGGCATTCCATCAAGTATTCCATTAACTGAAGACATGGTTTCTTTGTTTAAAGACCTAAACAATTTTCTGAAAAATCTTACTGATTTAATCTTGATGGGTCAGTCAGATATGCTTTTTACAACGTTTGATAATTTCTACAAATTATATACAGAATGGTATTTAGGAGAACACCGCCGTACATTTGCACGAGAGAGATTTCTCCCATACGAAGCCATAAGAGAAAAAGCTCCTTACAAGGCGTTGAAAATGACCGATATAATTTCGGGTATAAATATAGTGGACAACCTACGGTCAATTGATAAGCGTATTGATTCGGCATTGTCGCTTCGCTGTCAGAGAACGGTTTCTTCAGAACTGCGTTTAAGATCATGTTGTAAATGTGGCTATATACCAGGGGATTCAATGGATATCGAAGATCCTATAGCTCTGGAAAATTCTATACAGTCGGGTCTGGAAGAGGTTATAAAGGAATTGTCGACACCACAGGCAATTGAGCGCATGGTTGCTCGGATTTCTGCTTTGCGCGATCTGAATGTCGATGAATTTCAAAGGCTCGAAGAGTTTATAGGGCTACTACATAAAGGATTGAGTGTTAAAGATTTTATTTTAATTTTAACTCCTGAGCTTGCCATGCTCATTAATGAAGCATTGCATCGAAAGGTAAAAATCATTAAGCGCAATCCGTCTGATCTTAGTAAACGAATATCCAGTAGAAGACTTTCTCCTAAGCGTTTACTATCGATCTTTGAAGAATGGTTGGGCGACATTAAAGATGATGATCTGCTTGTTGATCTCTTTGAAGATGGGGACAAACAAAAGGATATAAAAGAGGTGGGGCTATTGAGCTGGATATCAGATCATAACCTTGATGAAGCAGGTTGCAGAGTTCTTTTTTCTATTCCACAACATATTGAAAAGCGAGTTGGATATAATGAAGTGTTTGAAGTGGAAAAGGATATTTTAGAAAAGATGGTGGATGCCATTTCTCTTTCAACTGCATCTGCAGAACAGTGTATAGATATACTGAAAAAAGAGAAAAGATCTATCCCATTTGCATGGGAGGTAGTAAATAAACTTACAATCCATCTTATTAATGGATGGGTTCCATCATCTAAAATAAAGATATCCTCTTTTTTTAGTGATATCGAATCATGGATTGATTCGCTTTTGTCAGCTGTTTCCGAATTTAATGCAAACAATATGAACGATATTCTATCGAAAGAAACATTAAGAGATCGATCACAATCCTATCTTGAAGAACACTATTTCCGCTATAATTTTCCTAATCCACATATCATGGAACACATAACAACTCTTTTTAAAAAAGAAAAGGGTAGGCGCGCCTTAGTATTTGAGACTTTGCCTGAATGGAAAGATACGTTGGATCATATGTTAAACCAATATCCAGAAGCAGCATTCTTATTTATAGATGCAGCTAGATGGGATTTGGTGCCGGCATTAAAGATAATATTGATGGAAACAACGGGTCGGCAATGCACCAATGAATTTTGGTCAAGACTCGTCACTCCTTCAACAGCAGCTTGGCAAAAGGTGGTCTTTGGAACCAATGAATTGGAAGCCATCTCATCAATTATGCGCTCCAGAAAAATATTTTATCTTGGTGATGCTGATCGTGCAAAGAATCGTGCAAAGTTAAAGGAATCTAACCCTGGCTGCCCTGTGTGGATTCGTTTAGGATATATAGACCGTTTGATTCATTCTACATCTTTACCATTGTATCGTATTTTACAAGAAGCTTCTGAAGAGTTTAAAAATTGGGTGCTTGATCTCGAACCGTTTCTTCGGGAAAGAAAGCAGATCATTTTGCTCACAGATCATGGTTTTTCAGAAGTTTCCAACCAAAGGGGAAATGAAAATAGGTATGGACACGAAAAAAACAACATAGAAGATAGCTTGGCCGCTATGCTGGTTTTTTAGTAAATGTTCTAAAATACAAAACCAAATGTAAGATGAGTGCTTCCGAATGATTCTCCTGTTCGCCTATCCAATTTTATACCATAATCAACACGAATTGGACCAACTGGTGTGATATATCTTAATCCAAACCCAGTTGATTTGCGCGTGTTATACCATGTTACATCTGAAAAATAATTAGTTAAACTTCCTACATCCACAAAGAATACCCAATAAAATTGGTTCCAAACACGAATCCTTAATTCCTCGTTCCATATCCATCTGATTCTGCCTCCAACCGGTTTCCCCTGAGCATTTACAGGACCTAATGAATCTTCTCCATAACCGCGCACAGTATCATCGCCTCCTAAAAACAAAAGCTCATTTGTTGGAACACTAACCCTGTTTCCTATCCCCTGTATTCTGCTAAAACGAAGCCCGGTTGTAATTGTAAAAATTTTCCAGAAAGACTGATCGTTTTCTCCATTCCATGTAAACTTTGCAAAATTGGCCTGATTACCCTTAATCTCATTAAATATATCTACCTGACCTAAAGTAAAAAAACCCTTTTTGGGATTTGCAAAGCTATCTCTGTTATCATAACTGGCAGATAACGTTATTTTTGAAATTGTATTGTTTCTTAAACTCTCCTGATCAGCTGCTGTTGTGTTTCCTTCAATAAAATAATTTCTATCAAGCTCATATCTGAATAAAAATCCAAAACTTCTGTATCTTCTAAAAAATCCAGCGCTTCCTGCTGCTTGAATATAGTTAAATGCTGGTCTGTTAGCATGTTGCAACCATGCATTAACAGACATCTCAAAACTCGATCCAAGAAATCTTGGATCTAACCACCCAAGCTCTACCCTTGATAGATCGCGACCTCCTGTTAATTTAAATAATGTGTGTTTTGCCCAACCAAATGAATTAAGGTTTTTAAATGATACAAATCCGGTAAACTTCTGATATTCAGAATAACCAAAACCAAAATCCAATAAAAACGACCTTTGTTCATTCACCTCTACTTTTAAGTGAACTTTGTTTTCTTTTTCTTCCAGCCCAACAGGGTCAACCTTGACTGAGGAATAAGCACCAAGCCGCCTTAGATTTAGCCTGCTTTCTACTATTTTTTTATAACTATAGGGCTCTCCTTCAGATATGCCCATTGCTCCTTTGATTGCCTTCTGACTACTAAGTATATCTCCAACTATTAAAATACTACCGATAGTAACCAGATGCCCTTCATCAATATCATAAAAAATATCTATTCTATTATTTTCTAAGTCTTGGATAACCTTTTGTTCAACCTTTGCATATGGATATCCATTATTAGCATAGAACGAAAGCAACCTCTGAACTTCATTTGGAAGATCTTCCTGATTTAAAGGTTTATTGGGAACAACTTTCAAGCCCTTCATAAGACGCTTTTTATCAAAAGCCTTATTACCATTAAAAACAACTTCTTTAACTATAACCTGAGGACCTTCGGTTATAGGAATATCAATTATTAAATCAAATCCTTGATCAGATGTATTTACATCCCATTCTCCAACTTCTGTGTTTAAAAATCCATCTTTACTATATTCTTTCTTAATTGATTCATTATCATCGCTCACAATTTCTTTATCAAAACCCCGCCTAAAACCTATTGACCGCTGCGTTGTGTCTATAGTCTTTCTTAGCCGGTTTGAGCCAATATGTTTATTTCCTTTAAAATTTACCTTTTTTACAATCCTTGATTTTCCTTCTTTAATATCAAAATTAATTTCAACATCTTCATTTTCTTTAACTGTCTTTTTTACTTTAACGATTGCCGAAGGATAACCTCTTTCTTTGTATAGTGTTTTTATCTTTTCAACGCTTGTATCAAGTTCATATGAATCAAAACTTCCTTCATCAAAAACAGTTATTGTCTTTTTTAGCTTTCTTTCGCTTATCTCTCTGTTGCCAGAAAATTTAACATTTACAAAAGGACCCTCATCTACATCTATTGTTAAATCAACTCTTCCGGTGTCATAATCAATTTTTAGATCTGTAACTTTAATTTTAATTTTAGGATAACCTTTATGCCTGTAAACATCTGTTAAATCTCTGATAGAATTTCTAAGCCTTTTTTCCGAATATGCTTTCCACGTATTCAAAGCACTTGCAAACCTACTGTTTGGAAATGCTTTATTGCCCTTTACCTGAATATCCCTGTATCTTAAAACATCTCCATGTTTAATATAAAATATCAGCGAAACACCCTGTTTTGCTGGTTGGTCGTTCTTTTTAAAACTTACTTCTGTTTTGATGTATCCAGCTTTTTTATAAAAATTCCTTATGATTTCAACTTGCTCCTCTGCTCTTTTTTCCGTGTATATATCACCAGTATGTATGGTCATATATTTTAATATCTGATTTTCCAAATTAGGATAATTGCCATATATATCAATCTGAGTGATGACAGTTGCCATCACAAATCGCATTTCTACTACAACCCCTCTTTCTGTTTCTATGGGGCTTGCCTCTATTTTATCAAATATCCCCCATTGGCGAAGATACTGAACTGCCTGATCAAGTTTTTCTATGCTAAACTCGTCTCCTTTATTAAACGGGATTACATTCCTAACCACAGATTCATCGATCCCTACAAGACCTTTTAACTGTATTTCATCAACAATATTTGCTTGTGCGGGCAAAACTATAGCTGAAATTAAAAAAAAGCTTATAATAAAACTGGCTAATGCCAAATTTTTTATTTTTAAAAAACCATTTCTCATCTAATGCCTTTATCTAAATCTAAATCTCAGAGCTCCGCTTATTTCATAATTTTCATCTGTACTTCTAGCTCCCTTAAGCACCAAATTATCTGTAACTAAATATTCTCCAATTACTGTTTGTACAGCATTTACAGTATTTATATCTGTTGTAAAATCTATGGTAAGCCTATCTGAAATCTGTTTACCAACAACTACTCTGGAAACTGATTGGTTTGAGGGGTCTGACGACTCCAGCCTAAACGTATCCAACCCTGTTAGCTTTGTAACCGGCCTTTCAATAATATGAGTAAGCTGTTGTGCGGCCATTGATATTTCAAACTGTCCTCCTCTGCTTGCAGCCAGCTGTTCCCTTTCGCTTTCTGTAATACCAAAAGCCAGCAATGAAATTACATCCCGTTTTTCCAGCGAACCATATGGCGATGTAGCTGACAAATCAATTGCAAGATTGTTTATATGTCCATGCACCTCTGCTGTAATATTATATGTTTTTATTTCTTTTTGCGCTGTAACCTCTAAATAAGGGTCTTCATTGCCTTCTCTTAATTCAACAAAACCCTTGGTAATATCAAAGTTCATTCCCATGTAATGTATCTCGCCCTCAACAACCTGAACCACACCGCCAAGCTTTGGATCTTTTCTTGTTCCTTTCACATCCAAATCTGCTCCTAAGGATATCTCGCCTACATTATTTTTAATAAGAAAATCACCTGTGTTTTTTATTCTTAAATTTAATTTTGGGGAAAATACATACTCTCCTTTTTTCTTAATCGGTTTCTTTTTTGTTACTGTCTCAAGAAGATTAAAGTCTTTTGTATATTTTGCATCAACAAGGGTGATATCGCCTGAAAGAAGTGGAGATGGAAATTTCCCAACAAGCTCAATATTGCCATCAAACTCTGCCCTGAATGACCCATCCTCCATTTTATATCTTAGACCTTGTCCCTCAAGTCTTAGATTAGAGCTTACCATTGCATAGTCCTGATATGTCAGATCTCCTTTTAGAGAAAACCTTCCATCTTCAAGATCTCCTACAATATTAACAAAATTAATTGTATGATTTTTAAACTCCAGAGTTCCAAACAGATGTTCCATTGGCAAATATATCTGCCTTGTATAGAGCGTGCAGTCATTGAATTCAATGTCTCCATTTAAGTTCGGATTTGTCGTAGTTCCAGAAATGTGAAGATCAATCTTTGCAGGACCTGATGCCTCTCTTACAAAATATGTTAATGGTGTAAAAGATTTAAGATTTACAAGCCCATCTGCTTTTAAACTAATAGTTTTGTCCCCTTTGATGCTTCCGGAAAGAGTTGCACTATATTGTCCATCTTCATTATCTTTATATTCGATCTTTTTTGCGTTCCATAAATTGTTTGCATAAGTATAACCAATATTAATATCGATCCATGGATCAGGAGCTCCTTCAATTGTTAGTGCTCCTTCTCTTAGGTTTATGGTTAAAGGATTAGAAAACGCAATCTTATCCAAAGTGCTCGGAGTAACCACTATATTGTTAAAAGTTATTTGTTTTCTTGTTATATTTACATTGGTTGTAATTTCATCAAAAGGAACAATAATCACTTTGCCATTAATAATTTTCCCTACAGCATCTCCTTTAAAACTTTGAATAGGTCCTTTAATATTCAGGCTTCCGCTTATAAGTCCGCTTATTTTATAAGCTGGCAATAATTTATCTACTGGATGATCCTTAACAACAACATGAAGATCCAAATCCTTTGACCTATCTTGATCAGGAACACTTTTGCCTAAATTTACAACAAGATCTGCTTTACCAGTAGAGACCCCTTGTTCATAAACCTCCCATTTAAAATCTAGTTTATTGTAAGTTGCCTTAAGGTCTGTCAGCGCCTTCTCTGCCCTCAATGGCTTATAGCCGCCATCAAATGTTACAGCTTTTACATCAATCTGAAAATCCTTGCCCCAGCCGGTAATATCTGCATCAAAATCACTTTTTCCATACAATTTTTTAAAATGTGGGCTGTTAAACTTTTCTAAACCTTCCTCTACTGGAAACTGTTTTGCATGCGCCTTAATCTGCATTGCTTTTTTATTAACATTAAAATCTCCTACAAAATCAATTTCATTATTATCTGCAATGATTTTGGTGTTGTTTATAGAAAAAATCCCTTGTGACCAGTTTAGCGCAGCCTGAAGATTGACGGGGTTTTTTGAAGAAGTTGTAAACTTATAAACCAAGTTTGCTGTGGCTTTGCCTGTGTTTTCTTTAAAATTCAGACCACTGCCCTCAGCATTGATTGAACCAGACAGATCTCCTTCGCTATTTATGGTTTTTAATGGTTTGCCTAAATATGGGAAATGAACCGGATTTGGAATTTCAATATTTGTTGTCCATTTATCTGTGTCTATGTCTAAACCTAGCGTACCTTTAATATCTTTTTTATCAAACCTAAGTAAAAATGATTCTACATTTAATTTATTATCATTAAATTTTACGCTGGATTGAAACGAATCTATGTTTTGATATTTTACTCTTATATCATTTGCAATCAAATTTCCATCTAGCGCATTAACAAAAGGGATATCTTCCGTCCATTTAGTTCGGCTGGTAGATGTTTCGATATTCAATGCAGCAACTTCAATAATGCTATTTTGATCTTTATTAACAGATAATCCATCCACCCTGAGTTGAAGTTCTGTAGAGCCTAAAAGCTTAGGTCCCATTTTTATTCTGATTTCATCGCTACTAATATAAACATCTTTACCAAAATTTACTTGTATATCCTTAACAATCCCATGTTTTAAAATAATATTTTGTATAAAAAAAAGTTTTGAAACATCCAAATGTTTTAGTTTTTCACTTTTTTTTATTTCTTTTGACAAGCTGGCTCTTACTCCGTCTATCTCCAAGTTTTTAATATATATTTTGCCTCTTAATATATCTAACAAACGATATTTAATCTTACATTTACTTACTGTAATTAATTTGCCATTGCTTTTATTGTTTATCTCTATGCCCGATATCTTTATGCTCCTTGCAATCGGGCTTAGATCAAAGGATTTTAATTTTATTTTCCATTCGCTCATGGATGTAGCGGTGTTTAAAATATACTGAACTGTCTCTATTCTATTTAACACATAAAAAATAGATACGAACAAAGCTGCTGTTATAAAAACCGCTAATAATAAATTCCTAAGTTGTTTGTTTTTTTCCCTCATTTTCTACACGATTTTTCTCTTATTAAGCCCTTCTTTAATTTTGCTTATGAGATTATTAAAATCTCCGTTTGACATAACAAGAATAACATCATTTTTATTTACATTTCTCATTAGAAACTCTATTATAAACTCTGTGTTTGGAATATAGTGTGCATCAATTCCCTTTCTCATTATTTTAGCAGCAACACCTCTTACATCAAGACGCTCATCAGAAGGAATTTTTTCCGAGCAATAAACATCTCCTATAACAACCCTATCAGCCTTAGATAAAGCAGCTACATATTCTTCCTTAAATATATTTCTTCTGGACGTGTTTGACCGAGGTTCGAATATAGCCCACAATCTTCTTTCTGGAAATTTAACTTTTATGGCCTGTATTGTTTTTGCCACTGCTGTTGGGTGATGAGCAAAATCATCCACAATTGTAATACTTTTAATTTCTGCTGCTATTTCTTGTCGCCTTCTTACCCCAAGAAACGTTGTTAAACCTTTTTCAATATCCTCATCTGACATTCCAAGCTCTTTAAGCACAGCTATAACACCCATAGCATTTTGAAGATTATGTTCTCCAAACATAGCAAAATTAAAATTAGTAGATAGGTTTGGGCCTTTTAAATGAAAGCTTGTTCCATTACCTGAAAAAGAAAAAGATGACGGGAAATAATCAAGAACAGGGCTCATTCCATATGATAGGCTTCTGATCTTTGATGCCTTAACAAGTTCGCGAATATTTTCATCATCTCCATTATAAACCAAAAGACCATCAGAAGGTATTATGCTGATTAACTTAGCAAAGGCTTTTTTTATTTGTTCAAGGTCTTTATAAATATCTCCATGATCAAATTCAACGCTAGTTAAAAGTACAATTTTGGGAGAATAGTGCAAAAATTTTGGACCTTTATCAAAAAAGGCTGTGTCATATTCATCTCCTTCTATAATAAATGGGGAGCCCTTGCCAATATCAGCGGTTTTCTTAAAATTATTTCCAACTCCACCTATAAAAAATCCCGGCTCTTTTCCAGCTGAAAAGAAACACCAAGCAAGCAACATTGATGTTGTGGTTTTGCCATGCGTGCCAGCAACTACAATTGGCGTTCTGGAATTAAGAAAAAATTTGGACAAAGCTTGAGGCATAGATATGTATGGAATTTCTCTTTTCAAAACTTGCTGTGCCTCAATATTATCCTTGGTTATAACATTTCCTATAACTACCAAGTCGGGCTTATCTTCCAAATTTTTTTCAGAAAACCCTTCATAAATTTTAATATTTAATTCAGCAAGTTGATCGCTCATCGGCGGATACAACTTTTTATCGCTGCCAGAAACTTTATATCCAGCTTGTTTCAACAATCTTGCCAATGATCCCATTCCAGTTCCGCCAACACCCAACATATGAATATGATTAATCTCTTTCATGTTTCTCCATTTCTTTTCACATATTTATGAACTATGTGCAAAATTCAGCAACGATTATTTAGATTTAATTAAGCGCAAGGAAAGGTGTGTTGGGAGGCGTCTCGCAGGCTGTCTTTTCCATGGTTATAACGCCAAGTCAGCCGAGAGTCGAGCAGCGTTTTTGAGCCAAAACTCAAAAACGACTACGTACTCCTAACACACCTTTCCTGAAAGTTCGTCTGTTTTTGTGCGCTTTGCACATAGTTCATGAAACTATATTCATTTCAATTGTTTTTCAAGAGTTTGGTAGGGTTTTTAGCATATCATAAACAAGGTCGTGAAGTTTTGGTCGAAAAGCTTTAATCTTTTCATTGGTGGTGGTCGGATGTATACGATTTGTAAGAAGAATCACCCAGTAGTTTGCTTTCAAATCAATCCACATTGAACACCCAGTATACCCTAAATGACCAATGGAATATGTTGAAAAATGACGACCTGAAGACGAGTTATGAAGAGATGGCGTGTCCCATCCACAAATAAACAATCCCTCTTCTTTTTGCCCAGCTTTTTTTCTTCTATTCTTAACTTTATTAAAATCCAATGATTCTTCAAGAATTGCTTTTGGCAACCAATCAGATTTCCCATACAAGGACAAGGTAAGCTCGTTTATAAAACGATGCAGATTTTCTGCTGTTGAAAAGAGCCCTGCATGCCCCGCAACCCCACCTAAAGCATATGCGTTCTGATCATCAACTTCTCCATGAACAACCCTCTCTCTCCACGGACAATCCTCTGTTGGAGCAAACCTGCGATGTTCATCTTTTTTAAGTTTTGGTCTTTCTCCTGCAAGACCATGTTTTGGCGTTGGCACATGTTGATCTGCTGTTGCATAGGTATGTTTTTTTGTGTTCCGGATTGGACTTCCTATGGACCTCATAAAAAAAGTGTCTTCTAGTTTAAGTGGTTTTGAAATTCTGTTTGCAAAAATTTCATCCAAAAGCCCTCGCCCAGCCTGCTCAACAATCTCACCAAGTAGAATATATCCAATGTCACTGTAAACCGTCTTTTTGCCTGGGGGAAAAAGTAGCTCTTCATTAAAACATGAATCAAAAATAAAATTTTTTCCGGCTTCTGTGCCTATTAAATCAAGCGGCAACTCCTGAAAATACGGTCTCCACGCTGGCAGACCAGATGTGTGATCAAGAAGGTGCCTTACTGTAATTAATTTGTGGTCCGACTGTCTTGCACCGCCCAGCCACGAATATACGGTGTCATCTAACTTAAGAAGCTTCTCTTCTACCAGCATAAGAGTAAGGGTTGCTGTGCACACTGGCTTGGTTAATGAAGCAATATCAAAACAAGTTCCCTTTCTTGCGTCCCCATACCAGTTGTGATGAATTATCTCGTTGTCTTTAGCAATTAACAGATCTGCGCAAGGAAAAACCCCTGAAGCCACACCCTTTTCCATTTCCCTGTCTATAACTTTTGTTTTATTCATATAAACTTGTTTTAAAATCAATTATTGGCTCTGTGTTTTTATCTGCTTTTAAAACCACTTTTACACCAAATGGTAGGGTTTGGGTGTTGTCAAAGTGTCCAACCGCAAAGTCATTAATAATAGGTCCATCAAAGTCATTAAAGATATCCAAAATCATTTCTTTAAAATCATATTTTTCATTTTGATCTAAAATCATAGAGCCAATAATTATTCCTTTAACCTTGGACATCTTTCCTGCGTGCTTCAACTGTATCAGCATTCTATCCAGTTCATAAACTTTTTCATTTATATCTTCAAAAAATAAAATCGTGTTTTTTGTATTTAGTTCATACGCTGTTCCAATGCCGTGATTAATAAGGGAAAGACAACCGCCAACCAATACCCCCCCTGCCTCACCGGTCTTCAATGTTTGAGCTGTCTTGGAAATTGTTTTTCCAATTGGACCATGCCCTGTAAGAGCACTAACAAAAGATTTAATAGCTCCAAATGTTAGTCCTGATCCTATTTGCAAAACAGATGGACCATATAGGGTCGGTATATTAACCTCTTGTCTTAAAAATGTTATTAAAGATGTTGTGTCGCTAAAACCAACAACTGGTTTGGGTTTTTTTTTGATTGAGCTTAAATCAAGCAAGTGTAGAATTCTTTGGGAACCATATCCGCCTCGTGCAAATAGAATTGCTTTAACATCTTTATTTAAAAACAATTCATTTAACTCATTTGCGCGTCTTTTATCATCTCCTGCAAAATATCTATTTTGATCAAAAATGTCTTCTCTATAATATGAATGAAAACCACATTGTTTTAATATAGCAACTCCTTGCTTAAACATTTCCTTATCAAAATGCGAAGATGGAGCTGCTATACCAATTGTATCCCCTTTTTGGGGAATATTTACTCTTGCCATTATATATCCAAATTTCTGACATTTAATGCGTTCTTCTCTATAAAATCTCTTCTCGGTTCAACCTGATCTCCCATTAGAATAGTAAATATATTATCTGCCTCTACTGCATCATCAACCCTGACAGATAACAATCTTCTGGTTTCTGGATTTAATATAGTAGACCAGAGTTGGTCTGGGTTCATTTCGCCCAACCCTTTATATCTCTGGATATCCTGTCCTTTGCTTCCCCTTGCCAGAATTAATTCTTTTACTCCCTGAATGGTGGAAACCTCTATTTCTTCTCCTTCTGCTTCAATTTTAAAAGGAGGTTTTCCAATTTCATTAAACACTTTATTCAGGGACTGAAGCTCATTTATTTCCGCCGAGTTCAGGAATTCCACATCTATAGTTGTTTTCCTGATAAATCCGTTCCAAACTGTATTATAAATTATTTTTTTTGCACCCAACTCTTGGTCGTCTTCAACATCAACTGTAAAATCATTCATATCAGGATGTTTTTTATTTAAATATTCTGCGATTTTATCAAGCTCTGTATCAAGCTTGCCGGCTGTAGATGTCAAAATCTTTTGGTTGATATCGCTGGAGCAAATTACAGCATCAACTATCCTTGAATCATATCTTTTCTTTAAAAGATTTAGGATACTGCTGTATCTAATCAGTTGTTTAGTTATCTTTACAAGAGGCTTGCCTGATATCTGTTTTTTTTCATCTTTTGAAACTAGTTTAACATCATCAACCCCTAGCTCAATAAGATGATCCTCTAAAGCTGCGTCGTCCTTTAAGTATCTTTCCTTTTTCCCCTTTTTTACTTTATACAGGGGCGGCTGTCCTATATATAAATGCCCATTTTCAACAAGCTTTGGAAGCTGCCTGTAGAAAAAAGTGAGCAAAAGTGTACGAATATGAGATCCATCAACATCTGCATCAGCCAATAAAATAATTCTATGATAACGCAGTTTTGTTATATCAAAATCGTTTGGACCAATGCCTGTGCCCATTGCTGTAATCAAGGTTCTAATTTCATCTGATTCCAACATTTTATCAAACCTTGCTTTTTCAACATTAAGAATTTTTCCTTTTAAAGGAAGAATTGCCTGAAAGCGCCTGTCACGACCTTGTTTTGCTGAACCTCCGGCAGAATCTCCCTCAACAATATATAGCTCGCATTTGGTCGGATCCCTTTCCTGACAATCTGCTAACTTGCCGGGCAAGCCTCCACTTGCCATTGCGCTTTTTCTTCTAACCAACGCCCTTGCCTGTCGCGCTGCTTCCCTTGCCCTTGCAGCATCAACAAGCTTGGTTACTATCTTTTTTGCTGTCCCACTTTCTTTATCAAGATATTCAGACAATCTATCGTTAATTATCTGTTTAACTATACCCTCTACATCACTATTTCCCAGCTTACCCTTTGTCTGTCCTTCAAACTGTGGATTTGGAAGTTTAACTGATATAACAGCTGTAAGTCCTTCTCTAACATCTTCACCTTCAAGGGTGCCAGAGACTTTTTTCAAAAAATCCTTTGATTGGGCATATTGGTTTAATGTTCTGGTTATGGCTGATTTAAAACCTGTAAGATGGGTTCCTCCATCTTTTGTGTTTATATTATTAGCAAATGAAAAGATGTTTTCCTGATATCCCTGAGTCCATTGCATTGCAACTTCTGCTATTACGTCATCCTTTGTTGCCTCAAAATATATTGGGTCTTTGTGTATTGGTTCCTTTTGCTTTGTGAGATATTCTACGAAACTTTTTATTCCACCCTCATATTGAAATTCATGTTTTTTATCCTCTGCTCTTTCATCTTCAATTATTATCTTTAATCCTTTATTCAGAAATGAAAGTTCGCGCAACCTCTGCGATAATGTATCAAAAGAAAAATCAACGGTTTCAAATATCTGTTTATCAGGAATAAAGGTTACTTTTGTTCCTTGCTTATTGCTGTTACCAACCATTTTTAATGGTGCTTCAGGCACTCCTTTTCTATAAATTTGCGAATATAGTTGACCATCTCTTCTAATCTCCAGCTTTAGCCATTCTGAAAGAGCATTAACACAAGACACTCCAACCCCGTGTAAACCACCTGAAACCTTATAAGCCCCATCTCCAAACTTTCCACCTGAGTGCAGCTTTGTCATTACAACTTCAGCAGCAGATATTTTTTCAGTATCGTGCATATCAACCGGAATGCCCCTTCCATTGTCAGAAACAGAACAACTACCATCAATGTGTATTTTGACCTCAATCTCATTACAGAAGCCTGCCAGTGATTCGTCAACGCTATTATCAACGACTTCATAAACAAGATGATGTAGCCCAGAAATATTGGTGGATCCAATATACATTGCGGGCATTCTGCGAACAGCCTCAAGACCTTCTAATACTTTGATCTTTGATGCATCATAGGTGTGACCGGTTTTCACAAAGTCAGGCTTGATTTCTTTTTCATGTTCACTTTCAGCAACATCTTTTTTCTTCGACATGATTCTTTCTCCAATTACTTGTGCCTATCCTTAAAATATAAACCTAATTATTGGTGGTTGTTAGTATTTATAGCCCCGGCAAAACAAAATGACCAACTCTACACATGAGTGATAAGAGAGATTTGCTTTTAATGGAGGTGAATGGAGGATGTTGTAAATATTTAGATTTCGTATTCAGCAAAAACCATTTTAATAAAATCATAGTTAATTACAACATCCTCCATT
>CAZLRI010000005.1:0-16801 GCA_964561745.1 uncultured Pseudobdellovibrionaceae bacterium
CACTAATACCTGTACAACCATGCAACCCAATGACAATTACAGAAAAAAATAACACTATTTTTATTAGTGAAAAATTTCTAGCTGTTTGTTTCATATATTTTCTCCCCTTGGTTAGGTGGTTTATGCAAGAAACATCTAATATAATTATACATCGAACAGCTTGTTACAAGCAATAGTGTTTGTTGAAATTTTTAGCAATAGCGGAAAATGTAAATTTTATAATGTTTTAACTTTTGGTCAGGCTATGCACAAGTGCTTGTAGTCAATGTAAGGTCATTCAAAAAATTTGAGCAACTTTATGTGTGGCATTGCGAACAAAGAAAATGTTCTTATAGAAACTATCTACAAAATCATAATTTTGAATTTCAGTGCAATTTTCATCAATTCGTCAACAGTTTGACGATGCCGTGTATTATATTACCCCCTTAATATATTTTTATAAAATTACATCAATGTTTTTAGCTAGTTAGCTAACCTAAAAAGGTGCTGTTTTGGTAAGGTATTTGCAAGTATAAGGGGGAGAGGTGATTATGAATAAACTAAAATACCATATATTATTTCTATTATTAATTATTTTGACTTCTTGCGGAGCAGCTAGTGCGCCAGTTACTCCAATGCAGATTCCCACAACTGTATCTTTGGCAGCAGATAGCTATGGAGATGGATTTGTGATGTCGCTGGCTGAATCAGTTGCTGGAACTGCTAGTGTGTCCAAAGGTGGTGTATTCAAATCAGTTGCTGGAACTGCTGATGCAGATTGTACTGGTTGTAGTGTTGTGTTTACAAACTCAGCTACAGGTGCGGTTGATACAACAGGTGCATGTGGAACATCTTTAATTTCAGGTCCAAATATTACATTAACAGGCGGCAATGACTGGCCAAATCTAGAGTCTCAATGTTCATTGCAGATATTTGACAGCAATAATAATCCCCTTTCTTTGTCAGTAGTAGCGCCGAGTACTTCTGAATCACCTTCATTAGCAAAATCACAGAGTATATATAAAGCATCAGGATCTACTTCACTTACAGCCTTTTATGATACTAGTTTGGATGTAATAAACACGGCATTTTCTATAGTAACAAATGAGAATATTCTCACAAGTGTTGGAAATCTGGACATGACAAAGGTTGGTACCACTATTTATACATGTTACGTAGATCTTAATGAAGCTTTGGAAAATGACTCTATTGTGTTTGCAACAAGTGAGGATGATGGAGATACATTTGTAGTGCAATCTGTATTAAGATCATCTTCATCACTTATAAATTCAGATGGATGTGCTATTGAAGCTTTGGAAATGGCAGATGGTTCGATATTGATCGGTGTAATTTTAATGGGGACAGAGAAATCATGCGAAGGGGAGGATTGTCAAGTAAGTGCTCAGGCTATTGTTAGTACAGATGGTGGAGCTACTTTTGGAAGTGTATTTGAGGTTGCTGATGGTGTTGGCAGTGCAGAAAGAAGTTCATTTCCATTTGCCATCTCTGATACTGGAATTATGTTTGGGTTGCATGCTACTTCTTCTCCATCTCAGGCAAGGGTTATTGCATTTAATTCAGAAGGCATTCTTTCTACAGTTACTTTTGGAATTGATACTGTGGGTGGTATATCGCGATCAATTCTTGCAAGCGGATCAGATGTTTATGCAATCTATGGAGATCATAGATATGAAACAGAATCTATTTATAATTTAGTAGCTACCGCGTTTACATATAACAACAGCGTGTTTACAGAAGGAAATACTTATAGAATTTCAACAAGTAGCGATTGTACGTCAAATATAAGTGCAATGGGAGCTTCTCTTGATAGAGAAGGTCGTGTGTTAGTATTTTGGTCTAATCCTGATGATTTTAACGGCATATTAAGCGTGGTGGATCCGAGTCTTGATTCAAGCGACTCTTCAGCTGTTACAAGTTATACAATAGATACAGGCATTACAGCTGTCGCAGTTCCTTATACAAGTTATTCAAATCATTTAAATCTGTTTTATCTCAAAGATGGTGATGGTGGATTTAAACTTGGAGAGTTTACCTCAGAGGGGTTGGATATGACAGATAATCAGCCGATCAATCTTTCTGAGACTCTTGTTAATTTAAAAAGCAGTGTAGTTTTTTCAGGTCCAGATGGAAGGTTTTACTATCTCTATAGTTTAACAACAGGCAATATGTCTATGATGAAGCTGGTGTTAACTGGAGAGGCTTTATAGTCTTTATAAGATTTACCTTAGTTTTCTTTGCCCAATTCTTTGCTTGAGCAAATCAGATCATAATCTTTTCATGTCATCTCTTGTATTTAATTTTTTTATCGATATATTAGTCCTATGACAATTTTGTGGTATGCAATAGTTTCAGTTATTCTCGCATTAATAAGTTTTTTAACTTCAATGTTGGGAATTGGTGGCGGAGTTCTCTATACACCTCTCCAGTTATTTCTTGGAATCGATATTCATCATGCAGCAACAAATAGTTTATTTTTTATAATGCTTGCTTCAATATCTGCAGGTTTTATTTATCGCAAAGCAGGTAAAGTGGATTTCAAACTTGTTGCTCTTCTTGAACCACCTACTCTAATAGGTGCTTTTATCGGTGGTTATATATCAGGATTTATTTCTTCAAATGTTTTGATGATTATATTGATCATAACCTTGCTTTTTAGCGGAATTATGATGCTAAGAAAAACCAGCATTATTAGTGAAATTGATAATGACTATGATGCTTGGTTTGTATGGAAACGGGAATTCAAGGAATACCAGTACGGGATTAACCTTTTTGTGGCTCTGCCTTGTTCATTTGTTGCAGGAGTTGTCAGTAGTTTGGTTGGTGTTGGCGGCGGCGTACTTAAAGTGCCTATAATGATAATCCTTCTTAATGTGCCGGTTGAAATAGCAATATCAGTGAGCATGATAATGGTTGGTATTACAGCCTTGGGTGGATTTGCAGGTCATCTTATTCATGGACATTGGGATTGGAGATTTGGATTAATATTAGGTCCAATAGTGTTTATTGCAGCAAAGTTGGGTGCTAAAACCATGTTGCATGTAAACAAGGCTCATCTTAAAAAAGGATTTGCTGTTTTTATGTTTTTGATAGTTATAAGCCTTATAGTCAGACTGATTTTCTTTTCATAAATTCATCTTACAATTTGAAAATTCTGTATCAAATTCGACATACATGTATTAAATCTGGTCACCTTTATTTTCTAAAACAAACGGAAATTGTGATTTTTTCGATAATAACTATGTTGGCATAAGTGTTGCTAATACATTTCCAGTATTATGCTGGGTATATTAATTGTCATATTAGGTATTGTTTCTTCTTCCGTAAATACGCCTCAACTTTTTCCTCCAATTGAAGAAGTTCATAAGGTTGCTCTTGAATATGCAAATATAAATAACGATGATCCAAAAAATTGGAAGAAAAAGGCAAAGGTTTCAGCAGCTCTTCCAAGACTTCAGTTTGATTATATTCGCAGGATACAAAGTCTTGTAGATGTTAATATTAATGAAAATATTTATGTTGGAAGCAGTGGAGTGGTAGTTGGACCAGACGAAGGAAGCTATAAAGAAAATTCCAACCAATACCAGAGTTTTGTGGTAAGGGCTGTGTGGTCATTAAATGAATTAATATTTAATCGGGATTCTTTGGATGTTTCAAGTCAGGCTTTAAAAATCTTGAGAGAGAAAAACCTTTTGCTTGAACTAGTAAATAAGCATTATTTTACCAGAAAACTAAAGATAGAAGAAGTCTCTAATCTGGAAAACAGGATAAAGCATAAGGGAAAAATGCAAAAAGATGATGAAAAGCTGATGCTAAAGAAGATAGAAATAGAAGCAGAAACTGCCTCGCTTGATGCATTAACTGGAGGATGGTTTAGCAATTGGTTAAAAGAAAAATTGCCTATATCAGAAAAAAATATTAATATGTCTCAATAATAGTTCCCTCCCACTTGTGGGGAGGGTTAGGGAGGGGGTCTTTTTAACCTTTAACCCTTAACCTTTGACCTTTCACCTTTATTTGGGGGAGACATGAAAAAACTGATCTGGTTATTTGTTTTGTTCTTAATATTCGGCGCCTCTGCAACAACACACGCTCGTGAATATAATGTTAAATTTACTCCAGGCATGGGTTATGTTGGTGTGATAGATGCCAATGCTTATAATATAAGAAATCTTGTAGACCTGACTGTAGATGCGGAATTTTCAGTAGAAGCTACAAAACATATATATCCGTTAATAGATGTTTTATACGCAAACGCTCCTAAAAGAAATAAATGGTTTTCCGGAGGGTTGAATTCAATTGGAATAAATCTTGGTATTAAATGGGTTATCAAACCAGATGACTATCATCCTGAAACAAACGATATAATAGACAGAATAAGATATTGGTTTTCAGGCGCTTTTGGTCCTTATATTACCTATGTTACATCTTCAACAGGTGGAAGGCATGCAGGAGCTACAGATGCTGGTTTTGGAGCATCTGTTGGGCTTGGATTTGATTACTATTTCTCAAATTATATTGGTATTGGCGGTCAGGCAAAGCTTGCTTATGTAGCATATTCAGATCCATATTTAATTGTCACTGCCGGACCATCATTATGCGTTAGGTTTTAAGATTTCGTTGTGCGGTTTGCGGTGATCGTGTATTGGAAAAACCCAGCGATATGTCCTACATATGGACTAATAACTATTGACATAAGCATCATAAAAGTGTTGATAACACGGTCTAATTTATGATTTTTTTGTTGAGATTTTTTGAAAAATGGGCGATTAGCTCAGCGGGAGAGCGCTTGCTTTACACGCAAGATGTCAGAGGTTCAATCCCTCTATCGCCCACCAAAAAGAGCTAAACACCATTTGTTGGTGATTATAGATTTGAAAAACAACGATGGATAGTGGGGACGTAGATCAATTGGTTAGATCGCCGCCCTGTCACGGCGGAGGTTGCGAGTTCGAGCCTCGTCGTCCCCGCTATTCATCGTTGTTTTTTATTTGGGCTTAACGAAATAGTATAGATTATATTTTGCTCATAAACACTTGGGCTACCATATTTACACTCACTTTCCCAAGTGTTGCACTTACTTATTGAACTGGGGTTGACCAAAGCTATTTACATCTTCTGGTCGCAATGGATTCTGGTTAGGCGGTCGTTCACATAGGGCTCGTGGAAGATGTAATCCATCAACATGTTGCGTTTCATGCGCTCCATGGACACGACCAGATCCAAATACACGATCAAAGTAATTTACCGTAGCCGGATTAAGAGGTTGATCAACCGCAGCATGTGGCACTGCTTTTTCATGCACAATAGTTTCTATTTGCCCATGCATCCTTCCCATGATCCGCGACATACCCCGCACCATAATCTCGCCAAAGATCACATCTGTGATGATTGCACTTAGATTTAGGATATCTGAAATCCCTTTGTCATTTTCAATTATTGCATCCACACCGCGATAGAGAAATCCTTGTCCGATGTTTACTGCTGCTCGTTGTAAGACAGAGCTTGCTCCTATCTCGCCTGATGCTACTAGCATGCGCGCACCTCTAAACACCAGCGCACCAACTCCTCGTTCTGCTACTTGAATTGTTCTCTGTCGCATACCAGCTACAATACTTGTTGATCCGGCATTGATCCCACCCAGCAAACCTGTTGATATTATCGCTCCCCAATGCAAGTTCTCTGAATGATCGATCCAATGTTCTGCTATTCCATTCCCCGATACCACTAAAGACAGCACTTCCGACAAATGAGCCTATTACTGTGCCAACTCCTGGTAACAAAAAAGTTCCAATGCATGATCCAATTGCTGAACCACTAATTCCGGTTGCTATCAAAATACCTAATCGCTCGACGATAGTTATGCCTGTATGTGTTATTTCATGACGTGCCAGCAACCTGAATGTAGATGATATAGAAGTAAAATCAGGTGGAGGGAGATAAGTGTCTTGTTGATTAAAAGGCAGTGCTGGTTGCTCATGCGTTAAATCATTAGCATTAACTGTTCTTGCCAAATGTTGATATGTGTTAACAACAGTCATTTGTTGTCTTTTACTCTTGATCCCCACATTTTAAGGTCTCTTGTCTCTCCCCTATATTTATGGTCATCTCAAAGCAGATCAAAATCTTTCCAATTAATATCATCTGCATGCAAGAATTCTGCTTCATTAAAAGCTGCTGCAAGTCTTGAAATTTCAGATGATGTAAGACCATAATAATCATCCAGATATTCCTCAGAAGGAAACATACATGTGATGCAGTCAGGAGATGTGAAGCTTGCTGCTAAAAAAGCACTCGGGCTAGCTAACCCACTTTCTCTAAATCTGGGTTCGCTATCAAGATGATAATTAGTATACCCGCCATGATATCGACAGCCATATTCTTCAGGCAAAATTGTGATACGAGGATTCCCGATGTCTGTACGAACATGAACCTGTTGAATCCAAGAACAAGGTTCAATGTCCATTTGCTTGCATGAAATTAATGTTTCGACATAACCACATTCTTTCTCTCCATCAACCCTTCGCCAATTCTAAAAAAGCCAAATTACTGTTAAATGTAGGCAAATCCCAGCAATAGAATAAATTAAGATAAGGCTCTAAATATGTTGCAGCTTGGGCTTCATCACGACTTGGCCTTCTGTTATTTCTATAGGAATCTAAACATAGATTATCTAAAGAAGGGATTTCGTTTATCAAATCCATTTGTTCTCTTATTAAGAGATAACCACTTGTAACATTAAGTGATTGAGCTGAACGATCTTCACACGTTTCATCGCTTGAAGTTACCTCATTATCGATGATCATCATATGTCCACTTTGTTTGAACTCACTAATGCATTCACCAAATGATATCATTTATTCACCCTTGCTTCTTATAGCACTTCAACTTTTTATCCATATAACAGCGGGAATAAAAAGTTATAAATATTTATCAAAAGTTAAAACATTACAAAACCCCATCCATCCCTTTTCAAAGGGGGGAAGTTGTCTTTCGTCCATCTATTTATATTATCGGCAATTTTTAGAAAAAGTTGTGCACAAAATGCATGTTGATGAAAAAAAAGATAACTAATTGATATTATTGATTATATCTTGCTCCGTCTGAAAAATTGCAATTTATCTTTGCAATAAATGCAAAGTTTTATTGCAAAATATCAACCTTTCTGGCATCATTTCAATAATGAAACAAGAAGAGATTATTACTTATCTAAAACACCTCTCAAAGGTGTATGAAGAGCTTGGTGGTAATTACCTTGAGGTCTCAATCTGTGGTGGTGCAGCGCTCAACTTAGCCGGCTATGTGGCGCGCGTGACAAAAGATATTAATATTCTTGCCCCTGAAAATCTTCCAGATATTTTTAAAGAATCAATTCACATTACAGCTAACTATTTTGGTTTAAAACCGGATTTTATCAACCAAGGACCAGTTGATCTCTTAAAATGGGGTCTTCCAAACGGCTTTGAGTCTCGATGCGAACGATTGAAATTCTGTCCCCATCTTGTTTTCTTGATTGCATCCAGATTGGATCAAATCCATTTCAAACTTTGGGCGGCTATTGATCGTTCTTGGGGAGATCAGCATCTTCAAGATTTGCGTGCTTTAAAGCCAACTGATGATGAATTGGAAAAAGCAGTTCGATGGTGCTTTATGCATGATACATCTAAAGGGTTTAGAGAGATCACTGTTGATTTTTTAGAAAAAAATGGATGGGGGAATATTGAAAAAAGATTTTTTAAATAACGTGATTGAATCTGAGATTAAAATTGCATGGTCTCATTGGAATCGACTGGGTGCAATGGGATACGAGAAGATAATAATGTGTTCAACTGATCCTGAAGCACTCATTCTTCTGACATCAATCGTAGGGAAAAATGATGAAAGACTCATTACAGCAATGAACTCTTGGCTGGCTAAGTATGAATCATTGGTCTCTATTGAGCGGTTAAAACGATACATCAAAGAATTAAATGTACATGAGAATCAGACTTATGTGTTTGATGTCCTGAATGATACAGTTTCTCATTATGTGCCAAAACGCTGGCTATCGATTGCTAAGCTTCTTAATACTAAGATAACACAGGATTCAATCAACATAGAAGCAGCATCAAAAAAACTGGCTCTTCATGAAAGGATCATGCAAAAGAATCTTCAACTCATGCTTCGTTCTGAATATGGGGCAGGAACAAAGGCAGATGTGATCTATTTTTTTCTGGTTGTCTTTGAACAAAAAAAAGGAGCTGTTTTTTTTCCTTCCATGCCGCAGATATCCAAGATGCTCCATTATAATCATTCATCTATTTACAGAACCATTCAACAGCTTGCTCAAGATAGAGGCCTATTGGAAAAACAACAGGGGAAAGATGTTTATTCTATTAATTTTAGAGCATTGGCCAAAACCTTTAAAGAACCGTATCGTTGGCAAACGGAGATATTATATTATGTAGATTGGCTGAGTATTATAAAAATGGCGTTATTAACCGAGCAGCTCAATGATCAATTGCAACAGACTAATGATGAATCTATTACAAAAAGCCGATTGAGTGATTACATAAAAGAATGCGAACAATTGATGGATGAATCAGGGATCTATCATTCGGATTTTTTTAAGGGGCTGCAAAATGTTCCATTGATGACAGTTGATATCACGGCGATACAAGATAATACCATACAAATGATGAATAATATTTATTTACAGCTTACATCAAAGTCATAAATTAGGAACATGATGTTTTTAGCCCGATATGGGGAATAGATACTTGTTGGGGAGTCGTTGACAATATAAAGATGTCGTTATGTGTTCAAAGGTCAGCATGAAACAATTGACTTCCACTCGCTCCACTTGTATCTTTTGCATATTATAATCATGCATATGGGGGATAACGTGGTTGCTAGAAGAGGGGAATTCGATTATTTTTTCTTAAAGCGGTTGCAATCTATTTTAGGGATTGTGCCGCTTTCTTTATTTCTTTTTATGCATTTGGTTTTTAATTCATTTGCATTTAGCGGCGCAGGGTCGTTTGACAGGTTTGTTCACTGGATGCATGGTCTTCCTTTTTTGTGGGTTCTTGAAGTCTTTTTTATTGCAGTTCCTTTGTTAATTCATTTGCTGCTGGGTTTTGTAATTATCTACAGAGGTTCGGTAAATATAACATCATATCCATATTATCGTAATTGGATGTATCTGTTTCAACGGATTACCGGTGTTATAGCATTCATCTTTGTTTTTTATCATATCTGGACAATCAGGTTACATGAACATTTTGCAGGCAAACTTGTTACATATGCAGGCATGCAAAAATATTTTGAACCGATGTTTATTAAAATTTTTTATATTGTCGGCATATTAAGTGTTATTTTTCATGTTTCAAATGGAATTGCTACAGCATGCATAACATGGGGAATCACTGTAAATAAACGTTCGCAGTTTGTTATGTCATGCTTTAGCTGGGTAATGATGCTGGTTCTTGGTGTTTGGAGCATCTTTATACTTTTTATTTATTCATAATTATTTATGACACGACCTAAGATAATAATAGTTGGCGGCGGACTCTCCGGCTTAATGACTGCATTAAAAGCAGTTGAGCAGGGGGCAGAGGTTGCTATTTTTTCAACAGTTCCTGTTCGAAGATCCCATTCTGTTTGTGCTGAAGGCGGTATAAATGCTGCGCTTAATACAAAAGGTCAAGATGATTCAGTTTCCCAGCATATTTATGATACTATTTACGGAGGAGATTTTCTAGCTCATCAATCTCCGGTTGAAAAGATGTGTAAAGCAGCGCCTGCAATAATACATATGTTTGACCGGATGGGTGTATGTTTTAGCCGGACAAATGAAGGATTTATTGATCAGCGGTTGTTTGGAGGGGTTTCCAAAAAACGAACATGTTATGGAGGGGCAACAACCGGTCAGCAGTTAATGGCAGCGTTAGATGAACAGGTGAGAAGATCTGAAGTTGCAGGAGATATTGTTAAATTTGAAAACTGGGAGTTTGGCTCTCTAGTATTAAATGATGAAGGTGTATGTGTAGGAATTACAGCAATCGACAAGGTAACTCTTAAGGTAAGAGGGTTTGCTGCTGATGCTGTTGTTATCTGTTCTGGCGGATATGGCGAAGTTTTTGGGGCTGCAACAAGTTCAAAGCACTGCACAGGTAGTGCAGCAATGCAGGTGTATAAACAGGGTGCTACATTTGCTAATCCAGAGTTTATTCAGATTCATCCCACCACCATACCGGGTTATGATAAGATGCGGCTGGTGACAGAGGGAGTAAGAGGAGATGGTGGTAGAATATGGGTTTTGCGCGATGGTAAGCCGTGGTATTTTCTTGAAGAATGGTATCCAGAATATGGCAACTTGGTTCCAAGAGATATTGCTTCCAGAGCTATATGGAAGGTTGTGAATGAGATGAATCTTGGGGTCGGCGGTTCCAAATCAGTATATCTTGACATTACCCATCTTAGTAAAGATCTCTTAAAAGATAATCTAGCTGCTGTTGTTGATACATACCTTAAGTTTGTTGGTGAAGATCCAAGAGAAGTACCGATGCAGGTTTATCCTGCGGTTCATTATACTATGGGCGGGTTATGGGTGGATGATAATCATCAGACAACTATTCAAGGGGTGTTTGCTGCTGGTGAATGCGATTTTCAATATCATGGTGCAAACCGCTTGGGAGGTAATTCTCTTCTCTCAGCTGTTTATAGCGGGATGATAGCTGGTGTAAGTGCGGCAAACTATGTTACAGGAAAAGAAGTTGCCAGCGATATGTCTGTAATAAATTTTGTGGAAACAGAATGTGGCATGCAAGAGGCGTTTAACAAAAAAATAATGTTGATGAATGGAAATGAAAACCCTCACAAACTAAAGAATGAGCTTTCAGAATGTTTAAATAACAGCGCGTTTATTTTAAGATATGACAATCAGCTAAAAGATGCTGATCAGAAGATTTTACAATTAAAGGAACGGTTTCAAAATGCCGCAATGCTGGATAAAATTGGTTTTGCCAATCAGGAACTGTTTTTTATGAGAACTCTCTTCCATCAGTTTGATTTGGCGCAATTAATAGTAAGGGCAGCTCTTAATAGAGAGGAAAGCCGCGGTGCTCATTTCAAACCTGAAAAACCAAATAGAGATGATAAAAAATGGCTGAATGTAACAAAGGTTTCATATAATGAAAATGAGCCGGAATTTGATTATAAAGAAAAGGTGGAGATAGAAAAGATAAAGCCGGTTGAAAGAAAATATTAATTTATTATGACATTCGAAGTTGTGGTTTGTCATCCTCGGGCTTGACCCGAGGATCCAGAAAACAACTGGCAAGTTGTTAAAACATTAATTTATGGCTGAAATAAGATTAAAAATCAGAAGACAGGATGGGCCAGAAGACCTCCCATATTGGGAGGAGTTTATGGTGCCGGTTTATCCAAAGATGAATGTGGTTGCTGCACTAAAAAAGATTCAGGAAAATCCTCAAAACAGTCAGGGGATAGAGACAAACCCTGTGGTCTGGGATTGTTCCTGCTTGGAGGAAGCCTGTGGTTCATGCACAATGCTGATAAATGGAAAGGTAAAGCAGGCATGTAGTACTTTGATTGAAAATCTGGAGCAGCCTATAGTGCTGCAACCAATGTCTAAGTTTTATGTAATCCGAGATTTAAGTGTTGATCGTTTAAAATTGTTTGATGCATTAAAGAAAATCAGTGCGTGGGTTGTAATAGATGGTATTTTTGATTTAGGTCCGGGTGAGAAGGTTTTTAAAGAACAGCAGAGAAAGATGTATTCATATTCACGTTGTATTTTTTGCGGTGCGTGTTGTGAAGCCTGCCCGCAGTATAATGAACGTTCTCCATTTATGGGATCTTTTATTTTCGGGCAGATTTTTTTGCTGAATATGCATCCGCTTGGAAAAATATCAGATCATGTACGTTTGGAAGCTTTGATGGGATTAGGTGGAATCGCTGATTGTAATAATGCTGGTAATTGTGAAAAAGTATGTCCTAAGGGGATTCCTTTAACAGAAGCTATAGCTTCTTTAGGATGGAAAACTACCTTGTATACTATTAGCAAGTTTTTTAGATAGAAAAAATACCGTTGTGTGGTGCGAGATGAGCGTTGTTCGCACATCCCCCATCGCCTATCGAACAAGGAGGTCTTATGTCGATGCCAGTAATTATAATAATCACTTTTTTTGTTCTGTATCTTTTGTCATGTATTAAAATATTAAATGAATATGAACGTGGTGTTATTTTTCGTTTAGGTCGTCTTTTAGCTGAGCCAAAAGGACCGGGCATTATATTTGTCTTTAAACCAATTGATAAGATGATAAAGATAAGTCTAAGGCTTGTTGCATTGGATGTTCCTCCACAGGATATAATAACCAAAGATAATGTTTCTGTTAAAGTGAATGCAGTTGTGTATTTTCGTGTTTTAGATGCAAACAAAGCAGTGACAGCTGTTGAGAATTATGAATTTGCTACAAGCCAGATGAGCCAGACAACATTAAGAAGTGTAATTGGGCAAAGGGAATTGGATGAGCTGCTTTCAGCAAGGGAGCAGATCAACGAACAAATACAGGAAATTCTGGATAAGCAAACTGATCCGTGGGGTATTAAGGTTGCTAATGTAGAGGTTAAGCATGTTGATATTACAGAAGAGCTGAAAAGAGCAATGGCAAGGCAAGCAGAAGCTGAGCGTGAAAGAAGGGCTAAAATTATCAATGCAATGGGAGAGTTTCAGGCTGCTGAAAAATTGGTTGAAGCAGCAAAAATAATGCGGGATCATCCAATGGCGCTGCAAATGCGGTATTTGCAGACTTTGTCAGAGATCGCTAGTGAAGGGAATACAACAACACTATTTCCAATACCAATAGATCTGTTTAAGCCTTTCATACAGAAGAGCTGAAAACAGTCGTTAGTATTTAGTTGTAGATTTTTAGATAAATGGCTGATGGTCATCAACTGAATTTAGAATTTAACTAAAATAAGGACCTTTAAAAAAGGTTTCGTTCTCCATTGCAGGGACATGGGCATCACTCTCTTCATATTGGGTTGGAAAAAAGGAATCTTCAGCATCTTCAAAAAACTCACTGACCTCTTCTTCAGTAAGAGCGATTTCTTCTCTTGATGGTAATTTAGTAAATATATTATTTATATTGGTTTTTTGGCAGCTGCCTTTTAAAGGAGTGTCATTAATAACCATTTTTAAATTAAGAGAGACATTATTGCCTATTACAACAGGTTCATATTTATAAACTTCAAGTGGAAGGTCAGATAGAAACTGAATTAAAGGTTCTGCGCTTTCATTGATCCTAGAACAGATAAAAATTGTTTTAGGTGAAAAATGATGTGTGATTCGATTTTGAAAATAAGTATGTTTTAATACGCTTATATTTTCAAATACCCATTGATTAATACTAGGGGCTCTTCTGAGATGTTCTTCGTTTAGTTCAAGAAAGGTACTTATCATTACCAAATTATTATTAGAAACACCGATAAGATCTATTTCACCAACAGACGGAATAATAAGGTCTCGATCTACAGGTGTGATTCCAGTATCTATTATTTGCGGATTTTCCTGTATAAAAGCTATTACCTGTGAAAGTGGTATGTTCTTTATACTTTTAACTGCTCTTTTTGTATGCACAGCATGAGAAATCATATTATTTAAATATAGATTGACTCAACAGAACCGCCTTGACTTAGCGACCATAAACCACATGTTCCAGTTTTGCAAAATATGATGGATAAACAAAAGTTTCAGTTTGTTGATCAACCCATTTTACGTGGCGCTTAAGTGTTTTTGATGCAATTAGTTCTAAACATGCTGTAGCAAAACACTGCGGATGCCTATTCACCAATGGCTTTCTTGATGCTACAGAATTTATAACATACCAGTTTTGTGGCACCCAACCTAAAAATTTTGGGAAGACCTTACCGGTCAGATGTTTTTGAGTAACGCTTAAAAGCTTTTGAAAAGCAACAATAGCCCGTGCTTTATCTTTTGATCTGTTAATTATTATTTGTGGCGCAATATTTTCTGACATTTTGGTTAAAGATTTTATTAGAGCATAGGCATCAACCAAAGAAGTAACTTCAGGTGTAGTTACTATTATTAGTTCATGAGCAGCGTTGAGCAAACACATTACCTGCGGATTGATTCCAGCTGGAAGGTCAACTAATATGATATCTGCTTTGTCTTCTAATTCATGCAATCCTTTAATTAGCTGCAAAAACTTTTCATCACCAAGCATTGCTAGTTCGCTAAAACCAGATCCGCCCGGAACTAACTTTAGACCTCCTGGTCCTTCGATTATGATCTCAGATACTGTTTTTTCGCCTGTAAATACAGATGATACATCATGTTCAGGTTCTAGCCCTAAAATAAGATGCGAATTTGCCAATCCAAAATCAGCGTCAATTAAGAGAACTTTAAGACCTTGTTTTGCAAGTAACACGGCAAGATTGGCAGCAACCATAGTTTTGCCTGTTCCACCTTTACCGCTGGCAATACAGATCACTTGACTTTTTGCTGGTTGGATCTCAATGCTGGAATATTCTTTTGAATCATCTGTAACTTTTGATTCATTGCTGTCAAAGTCTTCAAAATCAGCAACTTCCTCTGGATCAAGAAACAGATTTTCTTCATCAGGTTGATATCTTTCTTCGCTCATCGTTATCCTCCGTTGTTAAAAATTATAAAATAGAGTTTTTTGTGAAAAGCAATGTCATATAACTATCATTTTTTTAGAACTACGTAAAGAAAGTCTTTTATTTTTTTGTATTTTTTTACAAAAAACAGATTTTTTATTTTATTTTTTTGGCAAGCTTAGAAAAAATTAAAGATTTAAAAGGCGCATTATTTTTTGGACATCTTCCCAAACTTCTTTTTTTGCTTCAGGGTTTCGCAATAGATATGCTGGGTGGAAGGTTGGCATTACATGAATTCCATTGTATTCGCGTAGGGTACCGCGCAGACGTGATATCGGGTCTGCTGTGTTAAGTATTGTGTGCGCAGCGATCTTTCCAAGACAGATGATAGCTTTTGGCTGAATAATCTCAATCTGTTTTTGTAAAAATGGAAGGCATGCGTTGATTTCATCTGGTTCAGGATTTCTGTTTTCAGGGGGCCTGCACTTTACAATATTTGCTATATAGACATCTCTTCGCTCTAATTTCATTGCGTTGATTATTTTTGTAAGCAGTTGACCTGCTTTGCCTACAAAAGGTAGACCTTGAATGTCTTCATCCCTGCCCGGCCCTTCGCCAATAAACATAAGTGAGGCATCTGGTTTTCCTTCGCCAAAAACAATATGTTGTCGTTCTTTACATAATGGGCAGAGTTTACAATTTTCTGTCTGAATCTGAAGATTTTTTAATTTTTCTTTGTTTGAAGAATCTTTAGGTTTTTGTTTTGATTCTATGTTTTGTTTAAGGATTTTAGAAGAATGATTGCTCCATGGAATCTCTTTAAGTCCCATTGTTTGAAAATATTTTAAGATTTGCTTAACATCATTTGCAATTCTTTGGATATCATCCATTAGAGTCCCCTTTACAAACAAGGTTGAATAGAGTTTGATCAGACACGAAATTAGGATATAATCTACGCTAAGTTTGAAGTCTTATAGTTACTTTCAATATGCTTGTCTATAGCTTAATAGTGTTAATAATTCTTGTTTTACTTCCCCAAGAGGCATTTGCATGGGGTCCGGGCATGCATACATATGTTGCCATGGATGTGTTGGCAAAATTAGCAATAACTACGCCGATAATTAAAAAACTTCTTGAATCTTTTCCAAATGATTTTTTGTATGGGGCAGTAAGCCCTGATATTGTGGTTGGTAAAAAATATGTTGAAAATATGCACCATTGCCATAATTGGCGTGTTGGGTGGCTGATCTTGTCAGAAGCTCGTAGTGACAGGCAGAGGGCAGCTGCTTATGGTTATCTTGTTCATCTTGCAGCAGATACTGTAGCACATAATTACTATATTCCTTATAAAGTCGTTCGGAGTTATAAGGCAAGAATGCTATCTCATACATATTGGGAGATGCGTTTTGATTTAGGGCTGCCGGAAAAGGTTTGGAAGAAGCTGGATTCAATAAGCGAGCATGATAGCCATGAATTTGATTTATTGTTAGATAGGGTTCTTAGAAAAACTATTTTTTCTTTTAAAACAAATAAGAGAATCTTTTCCTCTATATTAGCATTGCAAAAGATGCGGGGTTTGAGGGATGGATTAAAGATATATGATAAACGTTCAAGGTGGAAAGTTGAAAAAGAAAACCGGATGCATTATCTTGATCTCACACTGGAAGCAGTTGAGGAGTTTATAAAAAAGCCAAATTATGCAGGTTGTTTGGATGTAGACCCAACTGGAATAAGTCGTTTAACTTATGCAAAAAATCTAAGAAGAAGAATGAAAGCCCTGTATATAAGAGGGGTGTTAAAAGAAAGCTCAGCTGATACATTAATAGAGCTTGTGCGAGAACGTCTTGCAGTTGGTCTTTACATGCCTGATCTTATTCTTCCTGATGTCACAGATGTTTTGTTTGTGTAAAGGGTTGCGTATTCAATAAAAACCACACAATTACGTTAAAGAACTATTCAAATGCCATTTAGTTGAGTTATCTTAATAAGATGTCGTAAGTATGTATTCTAAAAAGATACAGATTTTTCCAAAACAACTTGAATGTTTAGGTCTATATGGTTATTAATTTCATATGATCAACAAGATCAGAAATTAAAAAAAGGCATCTTTGATATCTCAAATAAGGCGTGCACAAGTGTTTGTAATCAACAGAAT
>CAZLRI010000006.1:0-16509 GCA_964561745.1 uncultured Pseudobdellovibrionaceae bacterium
TGTTGATTACAAACACTTGTGCGCGCCTTTTTTAGAAATACAATCGATACCTAATGATATCTTTGTTGTGCTACTACCAAACCTTCTTTCATTATACACAAGATGGATTCAGATGATTTGTCTATCACTTCATCCAAAATCCTCTTTTGTTCTTCAGAAAAATTCTGCAACACATAATCAGCTGGATCCATATTTCCAACTGGTCTATCAACCCCTACTCTTACTCTTACATAATCATCTGTGCCCAATTCCTCTGAAATAGATTTAACTCCATTATGCCCGCCATGTCCGGCACCTTTTACAAGCTTAATTCTACCAAATTCCAGATCAATATCATCATGAACTACAATCAGATCCTGTAGATCACATTTGTAAAATCCTACAAGAGGAGCAACAGCTATACCAGACCGGTTCATATAAGTTTCTGGTTCTGCTAAAACAACCAAAGAGCCGTCAATCTTGCCTTTGCCCATCTTGGATCCAAATGTTTTTTTTGACAGATCCAAATCATGCTTTTGAGCTAATCTTTCGATAATCATAAAGCCTATATTATGCCTATGATTTTTGTAACTTCTACCCGGATTTCCAAGCCCAATAATTAATTTCAAAACATAAATCACAAATATTGATTCTGAAATGTATATGGTCATAAAAACACACAACAGAACAAAATCAAAGTTTGCGACTGTCATTCTCGTGCTTGACACGAGAATCTAGTTTTTCTGGATCCTCGGATAAACATGCCCTCCGACTTGATCAGGGGGTTCGAGGATGATAATTTATAATAAAAATACAATTTTACCAAAGACCTAAACTATTTCTTTTCCTTTGCAGCGCCTGCATCCTTCTTTGGAGCAGAAGCTTCTTTCTTTGCAGCTCCGTCTTCTTTCTTAGCTGCTCCATCTTCCTTCTTAGTCGCTCCCTGATCTGCTGTTTTTTGATCAGAAGGAACTTCGCCAGCAGGAACTTCACCCTCTGCAACCACAGGCTGGACTTCCTCTTCCTTAGCAGGAGGAACAACAGTAGCCACAGCATAATCCAACTCTTTCAAGAACTCTACGCCTTCAGGAAGCTCAATATTCTTTACATGCACGCTTCCACCCACCTGCAAACTAGCAACGTCAATAATAAAAGATTCTGGAACATTTGTTGGTAAGCATTTTACTTCTACTTTGCGCAACAACTGCTCTAAAACTCCACCCTCTTTAACACCAATAGGTTCGCCTATTAGTTTAATAGGCACTTCAAGATGCATTTTTTCAGTTGGATCAATAGCTTGAAAATCAACATGAGAAAACGCTCTCTTAAGCGGATGCACCTGATAATCTCTGATAATAGATATTACCTGTTCACCCTGTTCAAAATTAAGATCAAGCAAGGCATTAAAACCAGCTTGGCTAGAAGTTACTTTCTCAAGTTCCTTTCCATTAACAAACAAAGAAACCGGTTTTTGCTTCTTTCCATAAAGAACTCCTGGAATGTTTCCAGCTAGGCGATTCTGCCTTAATTCGCCATTTGTTAAAACATCTCTCTTTTTTACATTTAATGTAAACCTCTTCACATCTCCTCCTTTTTTAGTCGATAGTATTTAGTCGTTGGTCGTTAGTGTATGGTTTAAAAACCATCGACGCTATCCAATATGCTGTATTATCAAATAAATAATGAAGAAACAGAGTCAGCTGAATGAATGCGGCTAATAGCTTCTGCCAAAAGCTTTGCAACAGACAAAACCTTTATTTTTTTACAAGCCGCTGCTTTTTCTGTTAACACAATAGTATCTGTAACAATTAACTCCTCTAAAGAATCTGAGGAACAAATATTCTCAACTGCTTTCCCAGAAAGAACCGGATGAGTACAACATCCAAACACAGATGTTGCGCCAGCCTTTTTTAAAGATTCCGCAGCTTTTACAAGAGTCCCGCCAGTATCAATTATATCATCTATAATAATAGCTTTCTTCCCTTTTACTTCACCTATGATATGCATAATTTCAGTTTCATTTGGCTTAGGTCTTCTTTTGTCGATCATAGCCATAGGCGAATGCAAAAGTTTGGCAAATGATCTTGCTCTTTCAGCACCACCTGCATCAGGAGACACAATAACTATATTATCATTAAGCGAAGTATTTAAATATTCAATCAACACAGGCTTTGCATAAAGATGATCCACTGGGATATTAAAAAATCCCTGAATCTGACCAGCATGTAGATCCATGGTTAAGATTCTTGAAGCACCTGCAGATGTTATAACATCTGCCACCAACTTTGAACTGATTGGTGTTCTCGGAGAAACCTTACGATCCTGCCTTGCGTATCCATAATATGGAATAACTGCTGTAATTCTATCTGCTGAAGCTCTCTTCACCGCATCGATCATTATTAATAATTCCATTAAATAATCATTTGCCGGACATGAAGTAGGCTGAACTATAAAAACATCTGCACCTCTTACATTATCTTTTATCTCAACCAATGTTTCTCCATCTGAAAATTTTGTAACCAATCCATTAGCAAGTTCAACACCAAGATTTTTTGCTATAGCTGATGCTAATTCTTTATTCGCATTTCCGCTAAAAAGTTTTAAATTATTTCCATACATGATGTATCCCCTATAAATTATAATAAAAAACCCGCTTATACGCGGGTACCATTATCCTTATCCTAATTAAACAATGTTAATTTAGAGTGGTTATGGTTACTGATTTATAATCAGCACCTGTCAATATAGACAGGACCCCACAGAATTTATTTTTTGCTGGGGCGGGAGGATTCGAACCTCCGGATACTGGAATCAAAATCCAGTGACTTACCGCTTGTCGACGCCCCATTAATAATAACTTAAATTTTCTACCATCAAGTTATATATTTTCAGCTGCAAAAGCTTTCCAATTATTCTTTGGAATCGATTTTATAGCTTCATCTCTTGTTGGAGCGTCTTTAAAAACTCCAAAGACAGTAGGACCGCTTCCTGACATTAACGATCCATTTGCACCATAATTATCAAGAAATTTTTTAATTTCAAAAACCTCCTGATAAGCCCCTGCAGTCACTTTCTCCAGATCATTTTCTAAAGAGCTAACAACGTCTTCAAAACACTCAAAAAGCGGGCGGAAGCTAACACCTTTGTTTTGTTGTGTCAATCCCAAACCCCTATTATTTACCGGGTATTCTGAAATTTTATCAAATTCTTTATATACCCATGGAGTTGAAACTGAAAAACCGGGATTTATTAATAAAAAATACAACTTTGGAAGCTTTGAAACTGCACTGATTCTATCCCCTATACCTTCAGCTATACATGTCCCATTATAACAAAAAAATGGCACATCAGCCCCTAAAGCAGCCCCCATATGAGCCAACTCATCTGAATTCAGCCCTTTATTCCACATTATGTTTAAGCCTTTTAATACAGCTGCAGCATCGCTGCTTCCTCCGCCAAGTCCAGCTGCAATAGGTATTTTTTTATCCAAATGAATTCTAACACCTTTATCTTCCCCAGTTGTTTCAATGAATTTTTTAGCTGCCCGCCAAGCAAGATTTTTCTCCATTAACATTCCATCATCTGAAAAATCAGCATTCACCCGCAATTCAATACCAGAGGCAATTTGTTCCAGCGCAATATCATCATAAAGAGATAGACGTTCCATAACCATAAAAAGGTCATGAAATCCATCTGCTCTCCTGCCTAAAACTTTTAATACAAGATTGACCTTTGCCGGAGCCTGAATCTTCAACATATTAACACCTTAACACCTCGTTAGATCTTTGATAAACTTAACGGCTAATATCATACAAATAGAAAGTTAAAATGCTATAAGAACAGGCAATGATATTTGAGCGGCGTCAGAAGTCGTCGCACTCGAAGCCTATATTCTTGCGACGACGAAGCGCAGGCAATTTTTTGGCACTTGAAGAAAATTGCCGTAGCGAAAATATCATTACCTGTTCTAAATGGACCCACGACTTTAAATATCATGAACTACAAGAAATTATCACGGACACTAAAAGGCTGGTATAAATTTTTATATCAATATGCAATATTTTTCTATTCAGCTGGCCAATGTGCAGGAGCAACTGTAGCTGCTGCATAACCATTACGATTATCTTCACACATCTCATTTACTTCTACATAGTAACTGTTTCCATCTGCTGAAGTAACTGCATTGCCCAATCCAGAGCCAAGATAAACACGACCGCCAACTCTATCCAGGGTTTCACCGTTTAATGCATATACATACCCACTTCTTGAAGCAATTAGAATCAATTCATTTCCTCTTAAATTAGCAATAACAGCTGATGAAATAATTTCACCTTCTCCAAGAGCCTGATGCTGAACAGGATCCACAGCTACTGGCACAAACGCAACTCTATATACATCACGACCGCCTGCTACAATAGCATGTTCATTGTCTGCTGAAATAACCAGTTCCGGAAAACCTTCAATATATATTTCTTCTCCTTCTTCACCAACAGGAACAGTTCTGACAGATTGCAAATTTTCCGTTACACCAGTCTCATCATTAATAGGCATATCAAAAACCTGTATGCTTGGACCTTCTACTTCGCACTCAAACTTCTGCTGAGGAGTAACAATAATTGGCTGCTGAAAACGATTTGATTCATAAGCAATACCATTTTCCACACGAAATTCTATAAACTCAATGCGTGCATCATTGATTCCTCTTAAAGACCTTTCCTCTCCACTCATCGGAGCTGATCCATTAAGAACAACCAGATTATCATTTTCGTCTTCGTTTTCTAATAAAGCAATACTCTGCAAACGTCTTCCGCATGTTAAAGTCAACCTTGGGTCTTCATTCAAACCAGCAATATCAACCTGATTATTTTCACTATCATATGGCATAGCGAGTATTACACCCTGATGCTCATTATTTATAGACATATAAATTCGATCTCTTTGGGGAGAAAGCATTACTGAATGCGGGTAGCTTAAACTTATTTCTATTGGATCGCTTCCGCTTCCAAAAGAAATCGTAGTCAAACCTATGGTTTGAATTACACGACCGGGATTTGTGGAAACATCAACCACCATAAAACCACCAACATCGCCCTCGGTTCTAAATGGGACCATTACTATGTTATCTGTTAATTGATAAACTTGAGTCGGTATAATCTCTAACGTATCACTTCCGGAAACAATCTGCATTGGCAAATCTGCCAAACTTGAACAATTGGTGCTTGTAGATATTTCTGACCGAATATCACAGCCAAACAGTTCAGCACTTCTCACTCCAAAGAGCTGCGTTCCAGCAGCAGTTGTTCTAAGATCAGTATCTGCTCTTACACCTCCACCTACCAATGTTGCATATCTCAAGTTTACACCATCAAGTGCCCGAGAATCCTGACATGGAGTAGACACTTCTGCATCTGAATCAGCGTCAACATCTCCATCTGGTTCGCTGTCATTATCAACATCAACATCACCATCAGCATCAATATCAGAATCACTGTCCACATCAGCATCTCCATCTGGACCGCTTGGGCCATCTCCACCACATGATGCAAAAACACATGTCACAGCAGCTGCAGCTAAAGTTAAACCAGCTATACAAAAATATCCCATAATTACTTCCTTTCCTAGTGTTTGTTCAACAGAAGCTTGTTTGGGTTTTGAAACAAGATTTTGTTGACTACAAACACTTGTGCACGCCTTATTTGAAATATCAAAGATGCCTAGTGTGCGCGCCTTTTTTGAAAATCTAATCGACGCTTAGTTTATATTAGATATATCGACGTTCTGCTAAAAAAGTTGCGTGGTTTTTTACTAAAAATGCTTATTTTTGAATTACTTTTTGTATAACTATATTTTTATTGCTTTCACAATCCATTTTTACTATGTCTTTTATAAGAACCATTGAATTTTTACACTTAATTATACATAAAAAAATCAACTAGTTAGAGTGTTTTATGCCTGATTGCCTTTCTATAGTTTTGGCTGGAGGACAAGGAGAAAGACTCCGTCCTTTAACCAATGAAAGAACCAAACCAGCTGTGCCATTTGGCGGTCATTACCGAATTATAGACTTTGTACTATCAAATCTAATCAACTCAGGTTTATTGCGAATAAAGGTTTTAACACAGTTTAAGGCTGATTCTTTATTACAACACTTAAAAAAAGGCTGGAACCTGCCTCCAATGCTTGACCAGTTTATCGATCCAGTTCCAGCTCAGATGCGAACTGGAAAATCTTGGTATAAAGGAAGTTCTGACGCTGTTTTTCAGAATCTGCACCACATAGATAACACTGCAGCTCAAAATGTCTGCATATTTGGAGGCGACCATATCTATCGGATGGATGTAAGACAAGCACTTAAATTTCACGAAGCAAATAATGCTGATGTAACTATGGTAGCAATACCACAACCTGTCAGCTTAGCTTCTTCGTTCGGCGTTATCACTGCTGATAATAGTTCAAGAATGATAGATTTTCAGGAAAAACCCAAAAATCCAGAATCAATGCCTAATGATCCATCAAAAGCTTACTGTTCTACTGGCATATATATATTTAAAACTGGAGTCCTGAAAGAATCAATTATAAAAGATTCTGAGGTAAAAAATTCAAATCATGATTTTGGGAAAGACATCATCCCATCTTTGTATAAAAAAATAAAAGCAATGGTCTACAACCTTGAGAATAATAAAATACCCGGGGTTACTGAACAGGAAAGAGGTTACTGGCGTGATGTTGGGAGCATTGACCAATACTGGCAGGCATCAATGGATCTTGTGTCAGTAACACCTGCTTTTAATCTATATAATAGAAAATGGCCTATACACACAGCTCGAGATCCTCACCCGCCTTCAAAATTTGTCTTTGCTGATGATGTATCCCACCGCGTTGGAATGGCAACTGATTCACTGGTCTGTGATGGAGTTATTATAAGCGGAGGCAGAATAGACAGGTCCGTGCTGTCACCGGGCGTCAGAATCAACAGCTATTCACTTATTGAAGAATCTGTCTTGTTTGATTTTGTGAATGTTGGGAGATACTCAAAAATAAAAAGGACCATAATAGACAAAAACGTTGTTATCCCGCCACACACTGTTATTGGTTATGATCTGGAAAAAGATAAAAAACGTTTCACAGTTTCTTCTGACGGAATTGTTGTAATACCCAAAGGTTCTATAATTTCACCAGAGTAATCACTCTTTCCTCAAGGATCAAAAATGAAAAAAATAAATATAGCATTCTTATGGCACATGCACCAACCATACTATCGAGACATGCTGACAAAAAAAAGCACTATGCCGTGGGTCAGGTTGCATGGAATCCATTCTTATTATGACATGATTCGTTTGTATGAAAAACACCCGCAGATAAAAGGAACAATAAACTTTGTTCCTTCATTAATCCAGCAGCTCATCGAATATGAAGAAGATAAACTTAGCGATGATTTTCTGGATCATACAATAATCCCTGCAGCAAAGTTAAACGCAAAACAAAAATTATTTATCTTAACATATTTCTTCATGGCAAACTATGAGACCATGATCAAGCCATTTCCAAAATATTGGGAATTCCTTATACGGCGCGGGTTAAACCCTGAAACAACCAACATGGATGAAGCTATACGTTTTTTCACAGAGCAGGAATATCTGGACATACAGGTGTTTTACAATCTCACTTGGTTTGGTTTTGCTGCCCGCGAAGAATATCCTGAAATAAACGAGCTGCTTTCACAAGGCGGCAAATTCACAGAAGACAATAAAAATACGGTCATCGAACTTCAGAAAAAAATATTAAACTCTTTATTAACTGCTCTTAGAAACTTAAAAGACTCTCAGCAAATCGAACTATCAACTACTCCATATTTCCATCCAATACTGCCTTTGCTTATAGACACTCGATCAGCGAAAAGAGCATCTCCTAATATTAGCCTACCCCATGTATTACAAGCTCCAGAGCTTGCTGACTATCAGATTAAAAAAGCCACCAAGTTCATGGATAATTTTGTTGAGAAAAAAGTTGTAGGAATGTGGCCCTCAGAAGGATCTGTTTCTCCGGAAATCATTCCTATTCTGGCTAGACATAACATAGGCTGGGTCGCTACTGACGAAGCAATCCTTTATGCTTCAAAAACAAGCAATGATAATAAAAAAAATATATACGAACCCTATATTGCTCAACATGAAGGGTCATCTATACCAATAGTATTCCGAAACAGGGAGTTATCTGATCTTATTGGTTTCTCGTATTATCGAATGACTCCGGATGAAGCTGTCGAAGATTTTATTAAGCGAATCAATAAAATCTCTTTGAGAGAAAAAGACGCAAAAGAGCTTCTTGTCACTATAATACTGGATGGGGAAAATCCATGGGAACACTATGAAGAAAGCGGAAAAAAATTTCTCTTGAAACTTTTTAACAGAATAGAACATGACAAGATACAAACCACATGCATAAGTGATTTTATCCTAAAAAATCCTCCACAAAAAACCATAGATAAACTGCATTCTGGCTCATGGATTAATGCAAACTTTAATATATGGATTGGAAAACCCCAAAAAAATAAAGCTTGGAACTATTTAAAGCTGACTTTAGATGAAATAGAAGACAAATTTAATGCCAGCAACCCTGATGCACAAAGTGCAAAAGATTCATTTTCAGCAGCATGTGGAAGCGACTGGTTTTGGTGGTTTGATGATGATTTTTCATCTCAGCTTAAAAGTGAATTTGACAAAATATTCAGAACACATCTGAAAAATGCTTTTACATTTCTAAAAAGAAACATCCCTCTTTATCTTTTTGATCCTATATATGAATACGACAATAATATAAATTCTATGCTTATTCCACCAGCCTTTATCTATCCAAAAATTGGTGGCAATACTCCCACTTTTTTTGACTGGTCAAATGCTGTAAAGATCAATTTACATCAAGCTGGAACATCAATGGGACAATCAGAGCAACTGTTTGAAGCATTCTATTTTGGATTTAACGAACAAGCGTTCTTTTTGCGAATCGACCCTGTTGATCACAAAAAAGGCTTTCTGCTAAAAGACAACGAGATGATCATTTTATATATAATAAGTGAAAACAAGGAGAACAGATTTAGGTTATTTAAAAAAGATGATGAATATCATTTCATTGCCTGTGAAGAAACAAGCAACCTTATTTGCGACAAGGAATATAAAATTTCCTATGGATTGGGAAAAGTCCTTGAAATAAGTTTTCCATATAAACCTTTGGGGGTTAAAATTAATGACCAATTGACCTTGATCATTACAATTGTTAAAGATGGAATAGAAACCCGTCGCTATTCTCATATTAAGTTTATCGTTCCAGATGAGAATTATGAATTAAAAATGTGGTCAGTTTAACGAAACTTATTAAGAGGCAAGCATGGCAAAACCTTTAAATTTACTCTTAGGCATACATCATCACCAGCCGGTTGGAAATTTTGACAAGGTTTTCGCAGAAGCATTCAGAAAATGCTACAAACCATTTCTTGATCTTCTGGAAAAATATCCTGATGTTAAAATTTCATTACACCATTCAGGACCATTACTTGACTGGGCACTGGAAAACGAACCTGACTATCTTCCAAAACTAGTAAAACTCGTTAAAAAAGGTCAGATCGAAATAATGGGTGGCGGCTTTTACGAACCTATTCTCCCAATATTAAAAACTGACGATGCCATTGGACAAATCAAGATGATGCAGGATTTTTGGAAAAAACATGCTGATTTTCAACCCAAAGGAATGTGGTTGGCTGAGCGTGTCTGGGAGCCATCTCTGGCTTCGCTTCTTTGTGATGCAGGAATGAAATATACAATACTTGATGATGAACATTTCAGGCATGCTGGAATTACAGACCCAACTTTACTAAACTATTATACAACTGAAAGAGCTGGAAAAACCGTGGCAATCTTTCCAAGTGATCAGAGGCTACGCTACATGATTCCATTTAAACAAGTGGATGAAGTTATAAACCATCTTCTTTCTTTAGCAGCTGTTGCTCCGGGAGTTGGAATTACATATGGCGATGATGGCGAAAAATTCGGCATGTGGCCTGGAACACATGAATGGGTAATAGAAAAAGGATGGCTTGATAAATTTTTTTCCATGCTTTCAGAGAATAAGGATCGAATAAAAACAACAACATTTTCAGAATTTATCTCAGAAAACAAACCAAGCAACACAATCTATCTACCCACTGCCTCATATCAGGAGATGCTTGAGTGGGCAATGCCAGCAGACGCTATTTTCCGCTATCGTCAGGCTAAGGAGTTTTTAAATAAAAGCGGGATGTGGGAACTTGCATCTCCTTTTTTACGTGGCGGATTCTTTGACAACTTTTTGTCAAAATATCCTGAAAGCAACTTAATGCACAAAAAGATGTTATATGTATCCAATAAAATTGATACAGCTGAATCAAAAGGAATAGATATTAAAGAAGCCCGAAAACACTTGTATAAAAGCCAGTGCAATTGCGCATACTGGCATGGGTTATTTGGCGGATTGTATTTAAATTATTTAAGACATGCAATATATGAAAACCTGCTAAAAGCTGAAAACATTCTAAGCAAATCTTCGCATGCAGATCCTGTTGAATATGAAATAAAAGATATAAATTTTGATCAAGTGAATGAAATAATTGTAAGAACTAAAAAATTTCAGGTCTTGATATTACCAAAAAACGGCGGGTCAATTGCAGAACTCTCCTATCGCCCAGCTAATTTCAATTTACAAAACACTCTTGCAAGAAGATTCGAAGCTTATCATAGGCCTGTTGTACATAATGAGAATCAGGGCAATAACGGGATCAGCTCAATTCATGACATTAATAAAGACCTAAGCCTTCTTGGAGAAAAATTAATTTACGATGATCATCCTGCATTTTCCTTACTTGACTGCATCCTTCCATCAGATACCAACTGGAAGGACGCAAGATATAATCTTAATGAAAAGCTCGTTGATTTTGCCAATTTAAATTATGACCTCATTAAGCAGGATTGTAATAAAAATCATGCGAATTTTACTTTGGAAAGCCACGGTTCCATAAATAGTAAAGACAAAGCAACTATTCTTAAAACATATAAATTTTCCGACAACATGCTTGTTGTAGACTATGCCATCACACACACAGGGGAGCATCCGGAAAAGTATCTTTTTGCAACTGAAATCAACCTGTCACTTTTGGCTGGGAATGATCCACATCGTTACTATAAACTTGAAACAAACCAAAAGCAGGATAAATTATCATTAGATAGCAAAAGAAGCCTAAACGAGACCGCTCAAATAGAGCTTGTAGATGAGTATTTTGGTTTTAAACTAAAAATAACAACTGAGCCTATGGCTTCTTGGGTCTGGTGGCCTGTTGAAACTGTGTCACAATCAGAAAAGGGATTTGACCACATATATCAGGGATCAAAAATATGGATAAACTGGAACGCTGATTTAACAAACAACAGTAAAGCTAATTTTTCAATTGGCTTTTCTCTTGAACCACTGTAAATCTTACGTTACGTTATCTAATTATAAACTATTAAAAAGCATTATGGAGGAATAACTTATGCCTGAGTTACGAAAAGATCCGATAGTTGGAAGGTGGGTGATAATCTCTACTGAACGCTCACAACGACCGACAGACTTAAAAACTAATGAACCAAAAAAAGAAGATCCTGATGCAAAACCAAAATTTTGTCCGTTTGATTATGGAAATGAGCACATAACTCCACCTGAAGTTTTGGCTTATAGAAAAGACGGAAATCCTAACACACAAGGATGGTCGTTAAGAGTTGTCCCAAACAAATTTCCTGCCTTAATGATAGAAGGTGAATTAAATCGCAGGGGAAAAGGTGTCTATGACATGTTGAGCGGAGTTGGCGCTCATGAAGTAATAATCGAAACCCCTGATCATAATGCAACACTCACAACAATATCTGACATTCAGTTTCAGGATGTATTATGGTCATATAGAGACCGAATTATGGATCTTAAAAAAGATAAGCGTTTTCGATATATACTTATTTTCAAAAATCATGGTTTTAAGGCAGGCGCAAGTCTTGAACATTCACATTCTCAATTAATTGCACTTCCTATTATTCCAAAAGCGGTGATGGAAGAGTTGAACGGTTCAAAAGAATATTATGATTATAAAGAAAGATGTTTATATTGCGATATAGTAGCACAGGAAATCGCAGAGCAAAAAAGAGTTGTAATGGAAAATGAGGATTTTATAACGATCTGTCCATTTGCACCAAGGTTTCCATTCGAGATGTGGATTTTACCCAAGCGGCATGATGCTCATTTTGAAGATGCAACAAAACATGAAATTTCTAACCTAGGTTCATTATTCCAAACATCTCTTAAAAAATTAGACAAAGCATTGGGCGATCCTCCATATAACTTTATGTTACACACGTCTCCAGTTGTAATGCCTGATCTGCCTTATTATCACTGGCATATTGAAATTACACCACGTGTAACTAGGCTTGCTGGTTTTGAAAGAGGATCTGGATTTTATATAAACCCAACTGCACCAGAAGTTTCAGCACAGTTTTTACGGGACATAAAATTATAAAAACGTGGTTACTAATCGATAGTATATCGACAAAAAATACAATGGTGTTTCACGAATTACGCACGACGCACAACGAAAAAAAGGGGAGTAATAAAATGAAAATAGTATTGGTTGCATCAGAAGTTGTTCCATTTGCAAAAACCGGCGGGCTGGCAGATGTTGCCGGAGCATTACCTAAAGCTCTGGCTAAAAAAGGGGTTTCAGTATCAGTAATAATGCCCTACTATAGCTCCATATCTGCCAAACAATTTAAGATCAAACCAACAAAAACAAAAGTACGAGTAAAAATATTGGATCAAGAAGTAGAGGGGAAAATCTATAAAACAACCACTGAAGATAATATTAATGTTTATTTCATTGAGCAGCCAAAATATTTTGACCGCAAAGAATTATATCAGACAAAAGAAGGTGATTTCAAAGATAATGCTGAAAGATTTTCATTTTTTTCAAAAGCTGCAATTGAAACAATTCTGGCGTTAAAGCTGAAGTGCGATGTTATACATTGCAATGACTGGCAAACATCGTTGATTCCGGTTTATCTAAAAACAACCTATTCCAATAACAAACAACTCAAGGGAGTAAAAACACTTCTAACCATCCACAATCTTGGATATCAGGGCGTGTTTTGGCATATGGATATGCCTTTTTTGGGGCTGGACTGGAGCTTATTCACCTTTGACAAACTGGAATTTTACGGGAAGATAAATTTCCTAAAAGGCGGGATAGTCTTTGCTGACGCTATTTCAACGGTCAGTAAAAAATACGCACAAGAGATCCTTTCACCAGAATATGGTTGCGGACTGGAAAATGCATTAAAACAACGCGCTCATGATATTTACGGAATATTAAATGGAATTGATTACACAGACTGGGATCCAAAAACAGATAAATTTATTCCTAAAAAATTTACTTTAAGCAATTTATCAGGCAAAGAATCCTGTAAATCAGAGCTTCAAAAAAGATTCAAACTACCATTAAAGAAAAATGTCCCTGTTATCGGTATTGTTTCAAGATTGGCTGCTCAAAAAGGTTTTGATCTTTTGGAAAATGCAATTCCAACTATTATGGAAAAAGATGTGCAAGTGGTTGTGCTTGGCACTGGCGAAACCAGATATCATGAGCTTTTTGAGATTTTCTCCAAAAAGTATCCAACAAAAATGGGAGTAGCTTTAACTTTTAACAATGCAATAGCGCATCTTATTGAAGCTGGGTCTGATATGTTCCTCATGCCATCCAGATATGAACCTTGCGGCTTAAATCAAATGATTAGCATGAAATATGGAACAACTCCAATCGTGCGGGCAACCGGTGGTTTAGACGATTCTGTAATTCCATTTAATTTTAAAACACTTAAAGGAAATGGTTTCAAATTTAACAACTATGACAGCAATGATATGATTTTATCTATAAATCAGGCTATTATTGGATTTCATAACAAGAAAATATGGAAAACTCTGGTTAAAAACGACATGAATGAAGATTTTTCATGGGATAGATCAGCAAAAGAGTACATTGCCCTTTACAAGAAACTCTCTGTGAGCTAGCTGTTCCATTTATAGCCTATCTGATGTTATAACGGTTTTCGTAATGAAAACCGTTTTTGTGTGCTCTAAATAAACCCAAATCGTGCAGTTGAAAACTGAACGATTTGGGCAAACCCGCTAAATTGTGTCAGATCAAGGCGGAAAATAATTTTAGGAGGGAGGCGTATTTAGTGATACGTTGACCGACTAAAATTGTTTTTCAACGCAGAGATGGCGCAATTTTGAGAGTTTGCTAAAAAATGCAACTGCATTTTTTGGGATAAACATATATAATCTTTTGAGGAGGTCATATGTCATCAAAGAAACGTGTAGTTATAATGGGGGCTGCGGGTCGGGATTTCCATAATTTTAATACATATTTTCGCAACAACCCTGAATTTGAAGTTGTAGCTTTCACTGCTACACAGATTCCTAATATTGATGATCGTCGATATCCAGCTGAACTATCCGGTCAATTTTATCCAAAAGGCATCCCCATTTATCCTGAAGATGAACTTTCAGATCTAATCAAACGGGAAAAAGTTGATCTAGTGATTTTTTCCTATAGCGATGTTCCGCATGAATATGTAATGCAAAAAGGATCGGTAGCCATGGCAGCAGGTGCTAACTATATGATCATGTCACCAAGACAGACCCAGATTCAAGCATCATGCCCTGTGATTTCTGTATGTGCGATTCGCACTGGTTGTGGCAAGAGTCAAACATCTAGAAAATTGGTCGGCATTCTTAAAGACATGGGCAAAAAGGTTGTAGCAATTAGACATCCCATGCCATATGGCGATCTTGTAAAACAAAAGGTCCAACGATTTGCTTCTTATGAAGATCTGGATATCCATGAATGCACAATCGAAGAACGTGAGGAATATGAACCTTACATCGACCGAGGACTGGTTATCTATTCGGGCGTTGATTATGAAGCCATTACCCGTCAGGCTGAAAAAGAAGCAGATGTGATTATCTGGGATGGCGGCAACAATGACATGTCATTTCTTAAACCAGACCTTGAGATAACAGTCTTGGATCCACTTCGAGTTGGACATGAACGAAGCTATTATCCGGGCGAGGTAAATTTTTTAACAGCTGATGTTCTTATTATCAATAAATACCAACAAGCATCTGCTGAACAAATTCATACCTTGTTGGAAAACATAAAGGCATGCAACCCAACCGCAAAAGTCATTAAAGGGGATTCCCAAATCACGGTTGATAATCCAGAAGAAGTAAAAGGTAAACGCGTATTGGTAATTGAAGACGGTCCGACACTCACACATGGCGGTATGAGTTTTGGAGCTGGCATGGTCTGCGCTGAAAATTGCAATGCAGCAGAGATTGTTGATCCAAGACCTTATGCAGTTGGATCAATCAAAGAAGCTTATACAAAATTTCCACAGTTGGGAAAATTAATTCCAGCATTAGGTTATTACGAAGATCAGTTAAAAGACCTTGAAGAAAGCATTCGAGCCACACCAGCTGACTTAGTGTTAGTTGGAAGCCCAATTGATATAAGAAGAGTTATAACAATTGATAAGCCATCTCAACGCGTACGCTATGAATTAGAGGAGATGGGAGAACCAACCCTTAAAACAATACTAGGGGATTTTCTGAAGAAGAAGTAAAATAAACTTAAGACCTGAGACTAGAGACTAAAAAGCACAAAAACTTCTTCAATTTCAATCAGTTTTGTGCTTTTTCTTTTTAAAATAGGGCATTTTAATACCTATCTATGCAATATTATGTTGTTTTTAATATTACTTTATGTAACTATATAGCCTATGTGGATAGAACGTAAAGAAACAAAACAAAATTTTATAAACAACCTACTTTCACTTAAAAATCAGGTTCTAATAGTGAGAGGAGCAAGACAGGTTGGGAAGACATCATTTATATTAAATGCCCTTGCTGAACTTAAACAATATCCTCAACTAAAACTTAATCTTTTATATCCATCTTCAATTAATTTAGATGGTATGGAGTATTTTGGTAGAGATTTTTTTGGGCAAGCAGAGACTGGCGAAGAATTCATTAAAAATATTGAACTGGAAATTGGTGCTCCAAAAAATTTAGGATACCCTGTTTTAGTCTTTATTGATGAAGCTGACCGATATCCCAAATCCTTGGAAGCTATTCAAACATTGGCCACTCAATCTGACAAAATAAAATTTATCTTCACAGGTTCTAATCTTGAAAATATTAAAGTGATCAATGCTGCAACAGGCAGAAAAAAATATTTTGATCTGTTTCCAATAATGTTTAAAGAATTTCTTGAAGCGCAAACAAACAGCAAATTTTCAACTTATCTGGATCAAATTTCATTAGATCATCTAGAAATTACAGAATACTTACATCATCAATTAACTGAACAATTAAATACCTATTTACGTTTAGGCGGCATGCCTAAAATATTAGATACTTACTTGG
>CAZLRI010000007.1:0-16409 GCA_964561745.1 uncultured Pseudobdellovibrionaceae bacterium
TTTTCTGAAGATGACTGTGGTCCAGACAAATTCACCCATAAATTCGAAACGCGCTCCAGCAATATCCATAGCAACTTCTTTTTCGTCTGCAAATTCATAACTACGTTTGCTTTGTGGTTCATTTCCAATTTCACGAAGCCGATTTCCTGGAACTAAACAATCGATCGCGCCAGTATCTACCAAAAACAATCCTTCCCAACGACGCTCAGGATCACCCGGGTTACACACGGCGGCCGTTACTTGTGTTATTCCCATTATTACAACCCATGCTTTCTTAGTTAAATTACTAACAAAAAGCGCTTAAAAAAATTTTAAAAATAACTATACTAAAGTCACCAATAAGGCAATGATCGTAATCCCCGTGGCTAACATGGCGCCAAGCCTTAAAGTTAAATCATGCTTCAGACGTAATTCCAACTCTATCATGTCGCGCTTTAACGAAACTTCCAATTCTTTCATGTCGCGCTTTAGTGAAACTTCCGATGCTTTCATATCACGCTTTAGTGAAATTTCCAATTCTTTCAAGTCTCGTTTTGTAGCCAGTTTTTCATCAATAATTACAGCCAGCGCTTCGGCGTGCACTTCTGCTTGCTCCTCAGGGACGCCTGCTTGTCTCAATTTTTTTGCGTAAACCAATGTATCAAAAGTTATGGAGTCTGACATTTAAGCTGACCTTTCAATGAAGTTACTGTTTTTGACTAGCTGATTAACTTATTGTTTAAAATTTACATTATATTCTAAACATTTTTAATTTAATTGTCAAGGTATTTTTTGGGTCATTTTAGCAATATATTGAGAGCTGATTTCTTCCTTTTCAGAAACCAAATTCTAAAGATGAACAATGTTAGCATTATCTAATTGTAATCGATCACAGGGTGAGTGAATATAAACCGCTGAAGCGGTTAAAAGAGCTGTTTTGAGATGATTATTTCACCACAATGAATTGTGGTGTTGTTTCAATGCCTCTTTGAACTAACACCATGATTCATCATGGTGTTTACAGCATTCACGAAACATATCCAAAGCCGTTTTAACGGCTTCTTAATAACCCCGTGATCGGTTACATTTTTAAGAGTGCAAATATAATTAAATAATTATCTTCATGCAAGATTATTGGAAAGGGCTGCTAAATTAAATGAGGAATATGGCGGCGGATCATTAACAGCGCTTCCAATTATAGAAACACAGGCAGGTGATATATCTGCTTATATCCCTACAAACGTTATTTCTATTACAGACGGTCAGATATATCTGGAAAGTGATCTTTTTTATTCAGGCATCCGGCCTGCAATCAATGTTGGTTTGTCTGTTTCGCGCGTTGGAGGTGCGGCACAAACCAAAGCAATGAAACAAGTCGCAGGCAGTCTCCGCCTTGATTTGGCGCAGTATCGTGAGATGGCTGCATTTGCCCAGTTTGGATCAGATCTGGATGACGCAACAAAAAAGCAGATCAATCGTGGGGAGAGGCTGGTAGAACTTTTAAAGCAAAAACAATATGCGCCAATGTCTATGGAAAAACAAATAACAGAGATTTATGCGGGTGTTAATGGTTTTATGGATGGCATAGGTGTTAGTTCTGTAGGTCAGTTCCTTGATATGCTTGACAGTGATATGGAGCTTAGAAATGCCGACTTGTTAAAAGAAATTCGTGAAAAAGGGATTTTAACTGATGATATGAAAGAAAGACTTAATGGGGTTATTAAAGAGATTGCAACACGAATAAAATAATATGCAGTCATTAAAAGCAATAAAAACGCGCATACAATCAGTGCAAAATACCCAAAAGCTCACAAAGGCAATGAAGTTTGTTGCTGCAGCCAAGCTTAGGCGTGCGCAAAAAGGTGCTATAGAGGCAAGGTCTTGTTCAAAAGCTATTTATGATATCTTAGGCAGGGTATCTGATAAGTGTAAATTGGATCCACCAGCTCTTATGAAAAGACCGGATGACATTAACAACATCGATTGCTTGATAATAACTTCAGATAAAGGTTTGTGCGGCGGGTTTAATGAAAATTTACTGCACTATGTTGAAGAAAAGATCAACGAACACATATCTCATGGTATCAATGTAAATCTTTTTGTGTATGGGGAAAAAGGGTGGTCTTATTTAAAAGCAAGGAAATATCAGGTCAGTAAATATGATGGTGATGATAATCTATCTGCTGTTATAAATTATTATTCAGAAATTCTTGTTAATAGATTTTTGAGCGGAAAGTCAGACGGGGCTTATATAGTTTTTAACAGGTTTATATCAGCAGGTGAGCAGAGACCAACTGGATGGAATCTTCTTCCAGTATATTGGCCCAATGAAAATGCTGGTAAAAGCATAGATTATGTTTATGAGCCAACACAAAAAGATGTTTTAGATAAAGTTATTGAATCTGTTATTGATCGCTCGTTAATGCAGTCGATTTTGGAATCCAGAGCATCAGAGCTGGCTGCCCGCATGACAGCCATGGATAATGCAACAAGAAATGCCGATGAAATGATTTCGCATCTAACCCTTGAATATCATAAGGCAAGGCAGTCTTCTATAACAATGGAACTGCTGGATATTGTAGGAGGGGCAGAGGCGCTGAGATAGTTGTGCGATGATAGTCGTTAGCTTTTAAACTATCGACCAACGACTAAATACAAGGAGCTATATGAATTTAACAGAACAATTGGGGATGGGTAAGGTTATTCAAGTTATTGGTCCGGCTGTTGATGTTCAGTTTGAAGATAATAAATTACCGGAAATATATACTGCGCTTAAGGTTTCAAACAAGAGTATCAGCGATAAGGAGTGGAACCTTGTCTTAGAAGTTATGCAGCATATAGGCGAAAATATTGTTAGATGTGTGGCAATGGATTCAACAGAGGGAATTGTGCGCGGGTCGGCAGTGCAAAATACCGGCAAACCTATACAAATGCCTGTTGGGAGAGAAGTGCTGGGAAGAATATTGAACGTAACAGGTGATACAGTTGATGAAGGTCCTCCATTAGAGTGTAAAAAGTTTTATTCAATACACAGGGATCCTCCTACGTTTAATGAACAAGCAACAGATGTTGAGATGTTTGAAACCGGTATTAAAGTAATTGACCTTCTTGCTCCTTATCCAAAAGGCGGAAAGATTGGTTTGTTTGGAGGCGCCGGGGTGGGGAAAACTGTAATAGTTATGGAGTTGATAAATAATGTTGCGCTCCAGCATGGAGGCATATCTGTGTTTGGCGGTGTTGGCGAACGCACAAGAGAAGGAAATGATCTTTGGCGCGAGATGAAAGAATCTGGAGTTCTTGAAAGAACAGCGCTTGTATACGGGCAGATGAATGAGCCTCCCGGAGCAAGAGCCAGAGTTGCTTTGTCTGCTCTTACAGTTGCTGAGTATTTTAGAGATGAAGAGAAGCAGGATATGCTTTTGTTTATTGATAATATATTCAGGTTTGCTCAGGCAGGATCAGAGGTGAGCGCTTTGCTTGGTCGCATGCCATCAGCTGTAGGATATCAGCCAACGCTGGGAACAGAGATAGGTGAACTGGAAGAAAGAATTACATCAACCAAGAATGGATCAATTACATCTGTGCAGGCAGTATATGTGCCGGCAGACGATCTTACAGATCCTGCTCCTGCAACGGTTTTTTCCCATCTTGATGCAACAACGGTTTTGTCACGCAGAATTGTGGAGCTTGGTATCTATCCGGCAGTTGATCCTCTTGATTCAACATCAAGAATTTTGGAGCCTGATGTTATAGGAGATGAACATTATGAAGTTGCAAGAACAGTACAGAAAGTTTTGCAACGTTATAAAGATTTGCAGGATATAATTGCCATACTTGGAATGGATGAGTTGTCTGATGAAGATAAGTTGACTGTGGCAAGGGCAAGGAAAATTCAAAGATTTTTTTCACAGCCATTTCATGTCGCAGCCCAGTTTACGGGCATAGAAGGCAAGTATGTTAAACTTGCTGACACAATAAGGGGATTTAAAGAAATATGTCAGGGAAAGCATGATGATATTCCTGAACAGGCTTTTTTTATGGTTGGTGGTATAGAGGAAGCTAGAAGCAAAGCAGGGAAGATGGCAAACGGAGGAGAATAAAAGAAAATTATGCCAGAAGATAATAAAAGAAAAAACCTACATCTTCATCTTGTTAATCCAAGGGGTGTTGTGTTTGACAAAGATGTTGATTCAGTGACATTGCCGGGTAAAGATGGGCAGCTTACAGTTTTACGCGGGCATGTATCTCTTTTGACTTCTTTAAAAAAAGGAACTATTTTTTATAAAGAAAAAACAGATAGAGAAAAGGAGATTGTCGAACATTTTAATATTGGTGCTGGTTTAGCAGAGGTTAGCGAAAATCTGATTACAGTTATTGTTTCAGATAAAAATTAATTCCACTTTATAGCATCCAACCATGATTCTTATCCTGTGGCGCACTGCATGGCGCGTTGTGTGTTGTGCAATGGTTCCCCTCCCACTTTCAGCCAGAGGCTGATCCGCCTTTGGCGGAGTGGGGAGGGTTAGGGAGGGGGGCGTGATTTGTTGTTCGTCATTCGTGGTTCGTGATTCGCACCAGCCTGTTATCGCTGGTCGGCTCAGGTCCTTGGCGGGCAGGTCAAGTGCGGAATGACAAACCTCTTGATTTTACAATGTAATGTCTATGCCAGATCGATGATATAAACCCTTGAAGTGTTTTTCTTGTCCTGTTTATTCTCTTTGTCTTGTTTTGATTCAGGTATGGGTGGAAGATAAAGAGGGATCTGTACCTCGCTGAATTTCTTATCTTTTTTTCTTATTTTATCAATAATTTCAGACCTAATTTTCCGTGTCATAGAAAATTTTTCCCTCTACTTATAGTATCGGCAATTTTCAGAAAAAGTTGCGCGGAAAATGCAGTATTTTTTTACTCTGTCTAATTTATTCATAATTTGTTCTGAAGGCTTTTTTTGAAAAACTCGAGCGTTAGGAGTTTTTTATCTTCCTCTCGTTCAAGGAATGGTGTGACATCAGCTAGTAGTTGCTTCCAGTTCACTTGCTCCAAGTTCTCTAAGATATGTTTCTTCCAATGAGTAGCCACCCATGGTGTTGATTCTGTTTGATCAATGGCTGACTGGAGTAATTTTAAATTCGGTTCAATCTGCGGACGTCTACTTTGATACCAAAACAGATCATAGAAATTCCTTCCTTTAAGATAGTTACGTGTACAAAGGGCATGAATCTTGCCTGCCATGAGCGATGGCAGATCATAATGACGAATGGCTAACAAAAAATACTTATTTACAACTTCTGTTTCTGCATGGGCACCAGCTGGAGGATTTGTATCGATTTTAATCTTGATTGAAATCTTTTGTCCTGGATGTGCGGAGATACCTACTTCATTGAGAAGGTCATAAATCTTCACCCACACAGCGTGAATTGTTTTCTTTTCGCTCACAACTAAAGAAGCATTGAATTTGGCGAATTTAAGATCTCTCTCAAGTTTTGCGACCCAATCCTTCAATATGTAGTTTGTTTTAGAATCCAAAGAAAAATCAAGATCCTCTGAAAAGCGTGGAAGGCCATAAAGAAAACGAAGTGCTGTGCCTCCGACAAATGACAAGCAGGTAAACGCCTCACTTTCATGGAAGGAACGCAAAATGAATGCCTGCACATACTCCCGCAATTTATTTATTTTATCGTTAATATTTTTAGACCCTTTGGCAATGAATAATGCTTCTTCTTTCATCAGAGAAACTCCTATTCATGAGATGCCTGTATACTCAAATTGGCAGCTGCTCGTTTAAGACGAGGAGAATCCCATTTTTGTGCATAGGCATTCAGTTTTATAAAATCAATTCCATCTAAATTCTGAAACCGCATCTCTTCCAATCTCTCCTTTGTCCACTCTCCTTGATTGAAATGAAAATAATCTAACAACGCCTTTTCAGGTTCTGCAATCCATACAGGAGTCTCTTCAATCTTCTCTGAAACAAATCCCCAATAATATGTTTCTTTAATATTGGAATAGGTAAAAAAACCAAAGGGATTCTGAAATTTTCTTGTCACACGCGTGGTGGTACTTGTTATTAGTACTACCTTTTCTGGAATTAGCCCATAATAGGAAAGAGCCAAAGGTTCGCTGATATATGAGGGTCGATAGCTCTCATTAGCTATTTGGAGAATAGAAAGTGTTTTTTTTCGATAATGCTCAGCTAATACATACAGCCCGCGGCGAAGCCTGATAATCTGTCCACTCTGATTCCATTGATGAAGCTGGACAAGGGTCTGGTTTTTGGGTTCCCCAGAGAGCTGAACCAGCAAATGCGTGTCAAAAAAAGGCAAATTTCCTACATAGTTGATTAGTTTTTCAAGCTTCATTTACGTTAATATATATATTATAAGTTTTATAAATAGAAAAATAGTAGGTATAATACATAGTGATATTAACAAGTTGTCTTTCTTCAAAAGAAACTTGTCAGAGCAATAGAATAGCAGGAAGAAAAAGTCAGAAATACTTACAAAAAGTTAAAACACTAAAAAAAACTGCAATCCCTTTTCAGAGGTTGCAGTTTTTATTTTAAAAATATGTTTTTTACAATAAAGGTGCGATAATCAGCGCTACTATGCATACTAATTTGATGAGAATGTTAAGTGAAGGTCCGGCTGTATCTTTGAACGGATCTCCAACTGTATCGCCAACAACAGATGCCTTGTGAGAATCAGATCCTTTGCCGCCATATGCTCCGGACTCAATAAATTTTTTTGCATTGTCCCATGCACCACCGGCATTTGCCATAAATATTGCAAGAAGAACTCCGGATATAAGCACTCCGGTTAACATTCCTGCAAGCATCTGTTTGTCTATAAATCCGATAATTACCGGAATGGCAATTGCTCCAACTCCGGGGATAATCATCTGCCTGAGCGCTGCTTTTGTGCTGATATCAACGCATCTCCTGAAGTCAGCATCAGCTTTACCTTCCATTAATCCTGGGATCTCCTTAAATTGTCTTCTTACTTCTTTGATCATATCAAAGGCTGCTGTTCCAACTGCGCTCATGGAAAATGAGGAGAATAAATACGGAAGCATGCCTCCTATTAAAAGGCCGACCAGAACATTTGCACTGCTTAAGTTAACAACATCTATCTTAGCAGTTGTTCTAAAAGCGCTGAACAAAGCAAGTGCTGTTAATGCTGCTGAACCAATTGCAAATCCTTTACCGATTGCCGCTGTTGTATTTCCAACTGCATCAAGTTTGTCTGTTCTGCTTCTGACTTCTGGTCCAAGTTTGCTCATTTCTGCTATGCCGCCGGCATTGTCGGCAATTGGTCCATATGCATCAACTGCAAGCTGGATGCCTGTGGTTGCAAGCATGCCAAGCGCTGATATTGCTATGCCATAAAGACCGGCAGTGTGATATGAAACAAGAATTGCAGCTGTGATTGCAAGGATCGGCAATGCTGTAGATCTCATGCCATTGCTAAGTCCGGATATGATAGTTGTTGCTGCACCTGTCTGAGCATCTTTTGCGATTTTTTGCACAGGCTTTCTGACCATTGCAGTATAATATTCAGTGATTATTCCAATTGAAATTCCAGATATCAAACCTGCAATAGTTGCATAAAATATACCGTTGGCGTTTACTGCGCTTGTTGACGGTATTACAGCCTGAATTATAAAATATGAGGCTATTAACATTATAATGCCTGCGCCAAATGTTCCGATATTCAGCGCTTTTTGCGGATCGCCACCTTCTTTTGTTCTCACAAAAAATGTTCCTATGCCTGAGACTACAATACCAACTCCTGCTAGTATTAATGGAAGAAGCACATGGTTCAAAGAAATTGTGGCTCCAATCACCATTGCGCCAATTATTGAGCCAACATATGATTCAAAAAGATCAGCTCCCATTCCTGCAACATCGCCGACATTATCGCCAACATTGTCTGCTATTACAGCTGGATTTCGCGGATCATCCTCAGGTATGCCTGCTTCAAGTTTTCCAACAAGATCAGCTCCAACATCAGCAGCTTTTGTGTAGATGCCGCCGCCAACTCTTGCGAATAGAGCTATTGAAGAAGCACCAAGGCTAAAGCCGCTTAAGATTGGCAATACTGTGCTTTGTAATGCATCCAGATTGTTTCCGAATTTTGCTGTATATATCCAGAATAGAATGCCGATTCCCAAAACTCCAAAACCAACTACGCACATTCCCATAACTGTTCCGCCAGAGAAAGCAATAGCAAGCGCTTTATTTAAGCTTTGCCTTGCAGCATTTGCAGTGCGTGTATTTGCAATTGTTGCAACCCTCATTCCAAACAATCCTGATAACCCCGAACATATTGCTCCTGCAACAAAGGATATTGAAACAAGGCGTAGCCACCCTGTATTTATGAATGTTAGAAGTAGTGCAACGGCAACGATAAAAATGGAAAGCATCTTATATTCTCTGGATAAGAATGCCATTGCGCCTTCTCTGATGTGTGCTCCGATCTGCTGCATCTTTTCAGTGCCAGGATCATGTTTTTTAATGAAATGCGCTTTGGTAAAAGCAAAGACTAATCCAAAAAGACCTGCGATTGGCAGAATCTTAATTACAAGATCAAAATTCATGATGGTTTCTCCCCAAATGGTTGGTATAGTATTTTAACTTTTGGTTGGTATTATTATAGTTAAAAACTAAATAAGTATTTCTAACTTTTTATTTTTGCTATCATACAAATAAAAAGTCGAAATGCTATATATTATTTTAAAAGCGAGCTGTATTTACATACAGCTATTTTGGAATGCAATGGCAAAATATGAAATCTTTACAATTTAATTTTAAACTGGCAGCATTTAGCAGAGCTGTATTACAGATTATAGGGGATGAGTATTAATTATGAAAGAAGATGATATCGCAATTTTGTTTGAAAAAATTGCCAAACATTTTGAGGATGTTAACGATTCCACAAAAATAATGTTTTCAATGCTGGTAAGTGTGGCGCTTAAATTCAGGGACGATCTTGTTGAATTGGGTGCAGATCCTTTAACTGTTGGAGAAACCAAAGAAGCACTTGGAATTTTTATGGAGATTATAAAGACACATAAAATGCCATTAGAACTTGAAGGAAGAAAAAAGCTCTTAGTTGTTAAATGGTTAGAAGCGTTAAAGGTTAGGGTTAGACATTAGGGATTGTTAAATTATTTTTCAGTGAAGATACCCTCATTAAAAACATTTATTATAAGTTCTGTTGTAGTTGCTTTGGTTGGCACTATTGTTTTTGTGCTGCCTTTGTTTATTTCATCTTCATTTGTGAAAAATGAAGTTACTGCCTATCTTTCTAAACTTTATAATAGCGAAAACATTGTTATTGGTGATGTGTCTTTTAGGTTTTTCCCAAGACCTAAATTTATAGTTAAAGACATTAAAGTTGTTCAGAAGATAGTTGTAAAAGGGGAAGAACCCCTGCAAATCAAAAATGTTATAGGTATATTTTCTGTCTCAAAATTTTTCAAAGGACAGATTGTTCTGGATTTGGATCTGGTAAAACCGGTTGCTTTTATCACGCTGGATAAAAATACTAAAAGCTATTTAGATTCATATGAAAGCTTTTTTGGTCAAAATGACGAGGTTGGCTATAAAATAAATAAGTTGAATATAGAAGATGGAGAGATCCATCTAAAAAATCCAGATAAGGGTTCGGATTATATTGTTGAACATTTAAAATTAAAGGCGAGTTTGGTTAAGGATCAGGATGCTCTTCGCTTTCCAATAAAGTTGTCAGCTGTAATAAAGTCTATAACAGCCAAACCGGTAGTAGCAGATGGTAATGTCTTTTTTGATGCTAAAAACAAAATCCTGAAGTTTGAGAATGTCTCGGTTTTGGCAAATAACGACCGCCTAACTTTGGATCTTTCAATTAATTATCAGCAGGAGTTGCATGTTTTTGATGCAACTATTGCTTCTCCTTCAGTTAATCTGGATGACTTAAAGGTTTTTCTGCCATTTTTATTTGAAAAAGCCCCTTCTGATTTTAGCATTTCAGGTATTATGAGCATGGCGTTGTCTTTACATGGAAATAGAAACGATTTTGAGCTGAGTTTACAGACAGATATGACAGCAGCTAAGATTGATTGGGGAAAATATATTCATAAGATTAGCGGCTCTCCTCTTAAAATTGCTTTTAAAGGAAGCAATAAAGACGATATTTTAAAAGTAGATGATTTAACCCTGCTCCTTGGAAGCGATTCATATAAGCTCGAAGGTTCCTTAATGGATAAAGAGAATTATGTTGTTGATCTTAAGCTTCTGCCAACTGTTCTTCATTCAGAAGAACTTTCAAATGTTTTTCCATTTCTTTCTTTTATGCGTACTTTTGGATCTCCCAAGATATCAATGGCAGCAACAGGTCCTTTATTTGAAAATGAATTTGTAGTTAACGGCGATTTTGAATCAGATGATGTTCATTTTGCTGATTATGTATTAACAGAAGTAAAGGCGTTATTTAAATACTCGCAACAAATGTTGTCGCTTAGTCCATTGCAGGGAAAGTTGCTGAATGGTGTGTTTTCCGGCAGTGCTGATATTGACATGTCTGAAAACCAGATATGTAAAACTCAATTTGTTGTAGATAATTTAGAAGCGGGAAAAGTTATTCCATTAATATCTGGAACCGGGTCTTTGGTGGGGGATGCAGAGGTTAAAATTGGAGAAAATGGAATTGAGACGCAAGGCATTGATTTTAGTGGCACGTTTGTTCTTGCAAAAGGAAAGCTTTTGGTCGGCGATATTGGTGAGAAAGTCTTAACAGATGAAGTGTGGAATATTTTTAAAAAAACTATAGCGCAGGATGTTAATAGTAAGGCAGTAAATAAACTGAAAAAAGAAGCAGGTAATATTTCAGATTTAAAACTATCATTTAATACAAATGATAGTGAAACAAACATCACAGATATGCAGTGGAAGAATCCTGATTTTAACGCATATCTGAAGGGTAGTCTGAAAAAAGCTGATGGTGTTCTGGAAGCAAGTGGCAATTTTGTTTTATCAAAACAGATATCAGCGGAATTGATTCTAAATAAAGAGGCGCTGAAAAAGATTGTAAATGTTTCAGGAGAGATATCTGTTCCAGTTAAAGTAAGTGGGACAATCTCTGAAATTGTTTTGGCGCCAGATCTTGAAATATTAACACAGAATATGGAGAACCTGAAAGACAAACCTCTGGTAAAGGATGAAAAAGAGGTTCCGGATGTGAAACAGGGGGCAACTCCTAATAAGAAAAAAAATCAGACAAAGAATGGCATGACCACAAATGTTGACCAAGATGTGTTTAAGGTGATTATAGGGGAATAGGCATACAAAACTTTCCTCCCACTTGTGGGGAGGATTAAGGCGGGGGTAGATAATTGATTGTTCATATGAAATTTATTACTATATTATGTTTTTTCTTTGTTTCATTATATACTGTTGGCGTTGTTGCAGGGCAGGATGATTCTGGAGATGGAAAAATAAGTTTTTATAATTATCAGTTGGATGAGGTGTTTGATGGAACCTATAGGCAAAATGGAAAATATGATAACAAAGTTCTAGATCAGATTAATCATGTCATGAGATCCCCTGATGGAAAGGTTTCTCCAATTTCTGTTAAGCTAATAGAGATTTTGGATAAGATTCAGGACCATTTTAATATTGATACAATTGAAATAATCTCAGGTTATAGAAGCCCTCAATATAACAAAGATCTGAAAACGCTTGGCAGAACTGTTGCAAAGGAATCCATGCATTTAAAAGGCATGGCAGCTGATATTCATCTGGATGAGATAACTGAACAAGGTATGCGCGAGTATGTGATTAGTATGAATGCAGGCGGAGTTGGTTTTTATCCTGAATATAATTTTGTTCATGTGGATGTTGGTTCTCAAAGAAGCTGGGGGGAGGCTAACAATTCTAAACGAAAACTGATTGGTACAGAGGCAAATCCAAATAATGCATGGGCTGCAATTACAGATAAAAACGTATATTTTAAAGGAGATTTGATTAATCTTGAAATAAAAAATATTTCATATGAAAGCATGAGATTAACCAAAAACCTTTGGTATGAATATTTCAAAAAAGGCAAGTGGGCAGAGCATCAGCCAATTGAAAAAAATAAACAAAGTGTGAAAATTAAACCTAATGATTCAGTGAAGATTGTTTGGAATCCAGAGGGAATGCCATTTGGAAAATATCGAATTGTGGTATTTACCAGCAAGGATTTTAGCGTTCCTCCTATTATTTCAAATGAGTTTTATATTAAAAAGACGGTCACGGAGCAAAAAGGTACGGAGCAATTGCTCCGTACCTTTTTGCTCCGTGACCAATTCTACTATGTCCAAAGATACTTTATATCTAATCGACGGTTCTAATTATATATTCAGGGCTTATTATGCCATTGGACCTTTGTCTAATTCCAAAGGTTTGCCCACCAATGCTTTGTACGGATTTTCACAGATGATCTTAAAGATGGTAGATGATGTGAACCCCAAGTATATGGTTGTTGTTTTTGATACTGAGGAGCCTACATTTCGTGACAAGCTTTATGCTGATTATAAGGCCAACCGTGAGGCGCCGCCTGAGGATCTTGTGCAGCAGTTTCCATATTTTAAGCCAATTCTTAATGCGCTCAATATTCCGGTTCTTGAGCTTAATGGATTTGAAGCAGATGATGTTATAGGTACAATAGCCAGCCGGCTTGCTTCAGATGATTTAGATGTTATGATTGTGTCTGGTGATAAGGATTTAATGCAGCTTATTAATGATAACGTAAAGATGTATGATGGTATGAAGGAAAAGCGGATCGGCAAAAATGAGGTTGTTGAAAAATTTGGTGTTGAACCAGCAAAGGTTATAGATGTCTTGGCGCTTGCAGGGGATTCTGTTGATAATGTGCCGGGAGTTCCGGGCGTTGGTCCTAAAACAGCGTCAAAATTAATAAATGAATATGGTTCTGTAGAGAATGTTATAAAAAAGGTTGATGAGTTGTCAGATAATCTCAAACAGAAAATAAAAGAAAATATTGAAAAACTTGAACTATCAAAACAACTGGTGACAATTGATATTAATGCGCCAGTTAAATTTGAGATTAACGATTTTTTAATGTCATCACCTGATCTGGAAAAGGTCAGGGATGTTTTTGGTGAATTGAAGTTTAGCAAACTTATTTCAGATATTGCGCCGCAGCAAACAATCGACAGATCAAACTATAAGCTGATTAATTCAAAATCTGATTTTGAAACATTGCTAAAAGAGCTTTCCAAAGTTTCAAGATTTTCATTTGACCTTGAAACAACGTCTTTAAACATTATGAACGCAGAGCTGGTTGGTATTTCAATGGCAATTGCGCATGGTAATGCATTTTACATACCAGTAGGTCATATAGCTGAAGGCGCTTTTTTAGAAAAAAAACAGGTCCAGAATTTTGATCTATTTAGTCAAATGGATGAGAAAAGTGACGTTCTTGTGTCTGGTCAGCTGGCGCTAAAGTTTGTTTTGGAAAAACTAAAACCAATTTTAGAAGATAATAAAATAAAAAAGATCGGGCAAAATTTAAAATACGATTGCGCAATACTTAAACGATACGGGATTAATGTTAGAGGTTTGTATTTTGATACAATGATTGCTTCTTATTTGTTGAATGCTGGTGGTAAACACAATCTGGATCACCTGTCTTTGCAATATCTTAGCCATAAAAAAATATCTTATGACGAACTTGTGTTAAAGGGTAAGAAAAAAAAGAGCTTTGCTGAAGTGGATGTTGATAAAGCTATGGAATATTCATGTGAAGATGCTGATGCAGCTCTTCGTTTAGCAGATGTTTTTTTGCCAAAGCTTAAAGATGCAGGTCTTGAAAAATTATATTTTGAAATGGAGCTTCCGTTGCTTGAAGTGTTAATGGATATGGAGCTTGTTGGCATAAGAGTGGATAAAGATGTGTTAGCCGGACTTTCTGTTGAGTTTAATGATAAGTTAGATATTCTTCAGAAAAAAATATATGAGGAAGCTGGATGCGAATTTAATATTAATTCGCCAAAGCAACTTGGTAAGGTTTTGTTTGAAGATCTTAAGCTTGGAACGCCAAAAAAGACAAAGACTGGTTATTCAACTGATGTAGGGGTGTTGGAAGATCTTGCTTCAGAACATCAATTGCCTGAACTGATTCTTGAATACAGATCTTTGTCAAAATTAAAATCAACATATATTGATGCATTGATTGATCTTATAAAAGAAGGCAAAGGCAGGGTGCATACGTCATTTAATCAGGCTGTAGCTGCAACCGGAAGGTTGTCTTCATCAGATCCTAATCTGCAAAATATCCCAATCAGGACCGAGGTTGGAAGAAAAATACGTAAGGCTTTTGTGGCAGAACCTGACATGTTATTACTTTCAGCAGATTATTCCCAGATAGAGCTTCGTGTTTTGGCGCATTTAAGTAAAGATGAGGTCTTGATCGATGCTTTTAAGAACAATGAAGATATTCACACAATCACAGCATCTCAAATATTCGGGATTAAACTAAAAGATATCAGCAAAGAGCAGAGGGCAGCTGGTAAGACTGTAAATTTTGCAACAATTTACGGGCAGGGGGCTTTTGGTTTATCAAAGCAGCTTAGTATAGATGTCGCTGAGGCTAAACGATATATAGATGCTTATTTTAAGAGATATCCAAAAGTGGATATCTATCGCGACATGGTTTTAAGCAAGGCAAGGGAAACTGGTTTTGTTGAAACTCTGTTTGAAAGAAAAAGATTTGTGCCTGATCTTAACAGTAAAAATATAATGGTAAAGCAGGCAGCTGAACGCGCGGCGTTTAATACTGTATTTCAGGGAACTGCAGCTGATATTATAAAAAAGGCAATGATAAAGCTGCATATGGAATTGCCGGATAAATGTGCGGATGCCAAAATGCTTTTGCAGGTTCATGATGAGCTGCTCTTTGAAGTTAGCAATAAGCATGTGGATATTTTAAAACCATATGTAAAAGATGTAATGGAGAATGTTGTGCAACTTGATATCCCGCTTATAGTGGATATAGGAGTTGGTGCAAGTTGGGTTGATGTGTATTGAATTGGTCGATGAACGATATGTAATGGGCGCGCATTGCTTAAAGATCGGTGTGCGTCGGTCGTCGTTCGTACGTTGTTAAAACCAAAACAACGATACATAGTTTGTCACGATGTACTATGTGTGCAAACCGCACAACGAGGAATTATTATGATTTCAAATATAGGAATTATCGGGGCTGGTAGTTGGGGAACTGCATTGGCAAAGGTTTTGGGTGAAAAGGGGCTTAATGTTTCCCTTTGGGTTTTTGAAAAAGAGATTGTAGATAATATTAATAAGAAACATTTTAATCCTTTATATTTATCAAAAGCCAAGCTTCCTTCTTCAATAAAAGCTACTAATAAAATATCAGAAGCGCTTGTTGAAAAAGAGGTGGTTCTATCAGTTGTTCCATCACGCTTTGTCCGCAATGTGTTTGAATCAGCAAGCAGCTTTTTGGATAAGAAAACAATACTGGTTAGCGCTACAAAAGGGATAGAGTTAAAGACAAATAAGCTGATGAGCGAAGTCCTTGCAGAGGTGTTGCCAAACCATCCTGCTAAAAATCGTGTTTATCTTTCAGGTCCAAGTTTTGCTGATGAGGTGGCTAAAGGTCTTCCGACATCTATTGTTGTGGCAGGCATTGATGGTCTTGTAAGAGAAAAGGTTCAGAATCTGTTAAAGACAGAAAAGTTTTTAGTATTTACCAATGAGGATATCGTTGGTGTAGAGATAAGTGGAGCAGTGAAAAACGTGATAGCAATAGCATCTGGAATGAGCGATGGTTTGGGGTTTGGGCATAATACAAGGGCTGCAATAATCACGCGTGGCTTATATGAAATTATAAAGATCGGAAAGGCAATGGGTGCAAATCCTTTAACATTTGTAGGGCTTTCCGGAATAGGCGATCTTATTCTGACATGTACTGCTGATATGTCGCGAAATCACAGGGTGGGAAGAAGGCTTGGACAAGGTGAAAAGCTTGAGAAGATTTTGTCTGAAATGAAGATGGTTGCAGAGGGAGTATCAACATCAAAGGCTGTATATGAGTTGACAAAAAAATATAAGATTAGTGCGCCGATTTGCGAAGCTGTTTATAAAATGTTGTACGAAGAGCTCAAACCCATTGATGCAGTTAAATGGTTGTGCTCATTGCCGATTAAGGATGAGTTAAGATCTATTTTAAAATAGGGGACGTCACCCCCTTGTTTAAGTAACTGATATTATTATTAAATAACAGGCGTTTTTATTTTTTTGGATACTAATAAGAGCGTTGAAATTTTAAAAATGCTATTTTTTTATCAATGATTTCATGTGGCTAATAAAGGGGGTAGTAACTTCTCAATAAGTTGAGGTAAACTATTAATTTCCTCCCCCTTTCAGCCAG
>CAZLRI010000008.1:0-16251 GCA_964561745.1 uncultured Pseudobdellovibrionaceae bacterium
TGGCTGAAAGGGGGAGGAAATTAATAGTTTACCTCAACTTATTGAGAAGTTACTTCCCCACTAGTTAACATTATGATATTATTAAAGAAAAAATAGTGTTTTGAATTTTTCAATTCAATTCAATTCAGTTCTATTTAAAAAATAAAAAAAGCTCTTTATTCAACTGTAATAACAACAAGTTAACAAACAGGGAAACGTCCCCTTTAATATGGATTTAATCATAAGCACAATCAGAGTTTTTGTTATCTTCTTCATGGTCCTGTCATTTGTACCAGCAATGATATGGATGGAGAGAAAAGGATCTGCTTACATACAAGACAGGCGTGGTCCAAACCGCGCATCTATTTTTGGCATACGACTTGGCGGACTTATACATGGATTGGCAGATGCCATAAAACTTCTGACAAAAGAGGAGCTTGCAGCAAAGCCGGTTTCAAAACCGCTCTTCTATCTTGCGCCATGTATAGCGCTTTTAACAGCCTTGCTTACAATGGCAATTATTCCATTTGCTGATCCTATTAATATCTTTGGTTACAACATAAGTTTTCAGATAGCTGATTTAAACGCCGGTCTTGTGTATGTGTTTGCGATATCCTCGCTTGGTGTTTATGCAACTTTAATAGCAGGATGGGCATCTGCCGGGAAATATCCGCTACTTGGCTCATTAAGGGCAGCAGCTCAAATGATTAGCTATGAACTTTCCATGAGTCTTGCAATAATAGCCTTATTCATCCTTGCCGGTTCTCTTAATCTTCAGGATATTGTTTCAGATCAGGGCACGCTTGTTTGGCGATGGAACATCATCCGCCAGCCTCTGGCTTTTATAATATTTATAACTGCCTTATTTGCTGAAACATACAGGCTACCATTTGATATGCCTGAAGGAGAATCTGAAATAGTTGCTGGTTATCATACTGAATATTCAAGTATGCGGTTTGCATCTTTTTTCATGGCTGAATATACGCATATCATAATCAGCTCGTTTATTGTTGCGATCGTGTTTTTAGGAGGCTGGCACATGCCGTTTGTTTCACCTGCATTTATCTTAAAAAACAGCAATTCAATCATACACATGCTTTTTCCAATTAGCGGCTCTTTATTAATGATAATTGGAGCAGCACTTATAAATTTCTCCATCAAAAAATATAATGATTTGAGAGAATATGAATCAAAGATTATCGGCTCTGTAATCATGCTTCTTGGAGTGGCGATTATTATTCTGTGGGCATGGCTTAATTCACGCGGATATCTCATAAATATTCCTTCATCAACCGGAGTTATCTTGCTTTGCGCAACACAGGTAATCACATTGCTGGTCAAAGCATTTTGCGTTTCGACATTATTTATCTGGGTCAGATGGACGCTCCCAAGATTTAGATATGATCAGCTTATGAAATTAGGTTGGAAGGTTTTGTTGCCATTGGGAATTTTAAATATAATAATAACCAGCGCTATTATTACTTTTAGTTAAAATATGAACGCAATACTTTTTTATACATTTGCATCTATTGCAGTAATTTCAGCTTTGATGGTTATCACAAGGCGAAACCCTCTAATGAGCGCTCTGATGCTGGTTTCATGTTTTTTGGCTACAGCAATAATATTTGCCTTGCTTGACGCAACCTTTCTGGCTGTGCTTCAGATACTTATATATGCAGGCGCTATCATGGTTTTATTTATATTTGTGATAATGCTTGTTCACACTGACAATAAATTCTTAAAAATAAGAACAATAACATTTAGCAAAACACTTGGGACAATGGCAGTTATTTATATGGCTATTGTACTTTGCATTGCAGTTTGGGTCCCTCCATTTGTAAAAGCTCCTGATTCAGGTATAAGTTTTACAGCAACCCAAAGCATTGGGCGAAGCCTTGTAACAACATATGCAATACCATTTGAGCTTTTATCAGTTTTGCTTTTAGTGGCAATTATAGGGGCTATTCTCTTAAGCAAAAAAGAGGTGTAAAATATATATGATAACTTTGCATCATTATATAATACTTTCTATAATATTGTTTACTATTGGTGCAATAGGAGCAATTACACGCAGAAACGTTATTGTAATTTTTATGTGCATAGAGCTGATGCTAAACGCTGCCAATATTGCATTTTTGGCATTTGCACGATGGGATCTTTTAATTCAAGGAAAGATATTTGTACTTTTTATCGTAGCAATTGCAGCTGCAGAAACTGCAATCGGGTTGGCTATTATCATCCTTCTTTATCGCAATAAAAAAACCGTATGTGTTGATGAAATGAATATTTTAAGAGGATAGTTATTGATATATGTCCGTCATTTCGAACTTGATCTAAAATCCATGTATTATTTTACAAAGCACATATCACTGAGCTGAGAAACAACATTTGCTTTGCTGTTGGCAAAACTGGCATTTGGGTTCAACAAGGTGGAAAGTCTTGGGGTGTGGAGATTAAATACAGCGACACTCCTGCAAAAACAAAATCAATGATATCAGCTCTCCATGAACTTTCATTGGAGCATTTATGGGTTGTGTATCCTGGCACTGAAACATATCCAATGGATAAGAAGATAACAGCAATTGGCTTAAACAATTTGCGTCATTTAAAGATCTGATTTTTTTCAACAGACAATTTCAGCTCTTTTTTAAGAAGCTCAATAATCTTAACAGGGGTTGGATCAACATTGTTCTCCAAAGCAAGATAATAAGACAGCCAGTCTCCCATATGAATTCCCTTTATCATTCTGGCTAAAAAGCAACTTCCATGTAATTTAATAATTTCAACATCAGCTCCTTTTACAACATCAGCAAAGATTTCCACTCTCTTTTTAATCCTCTCATGATCATCATCATCAACAATAAATATACTCTTAAAAATATTATTCTTATTTTCATATGCAACTATCTCATTATGATTCATCTCAGGCAGTAAATGATAAAAAGCATGTTGTTTGGCATTTTCATTTATCTGTGTCTTCCATCTATAAGCCACAGCGCAAAGATTATCAGAGGCATAGATCAGCGGGACCTTTGCTTTAAGTCTCTTTGCCATATCCTTCATCTGATCAGATATTTGGTTTTGTTCTTCTATTAATGAAGATATTGCAGCAGCTACATCCTTTTCTGCATCTACAATCTTCATATTATGTAAAACTCTTAGTATGGGAAAAAATAGATAAGCAAGCGCTACCCTTGGTTGACCAATATTAGGAATTTCTATAAAAGGGAGTTCTTTCTCTATAGCAATCTGTTTTATTTTTCCGCCTGATGAAATAACTATAATTTGTGCTTTTTTATCATATGCATGATTTAAGGCTGAAATGGTTTCTTCTGTGTTTCCTGAAAATGAAACAGCAAAAAATAACGTATTTTGGCTAATAAAAGATGGGATTTCATATCCACGGTTTACAATAACCGGGATATTTTTAATATATGAACCTATTATATCCCCCCCAATTGCTGATCCGCCCATGCCTGATATAATAATTTCATCAATTTTAGCCTTTAAACCGGTTTTTTGGGCTAAATTCCAGCTGTTTTCACAATGTTTTGGAAAATCATGGATTAGAGTTTTCATATCAGATCTGTCTAAATCGCTCATTTTATCCCCAAAAACAACCCTAAAAATAGCTTGTTTTACTATACGACCAAAAATATTTATTGCCTGCATTGTAGCATTAAAATATGCGTATTTAAATAACTAGCAACTTTTTTTTGCAAAAACCGATAAAAGGATTATAAGGCACAAAGTTTTAGGTAAAATTGTCTGTTTAAAAAACATAATATAAATTTTAATGCGTATAAACTAACATGTCTGAATACATTAACATAATATGTGAATTTCTTCATATACCATTGCCAAATGAAAATGGGGTAATTGAAATAGATCAACATGATCCAGATCAAGTAACCTTGCTTCATCGGATTGATGGGAATTTTGATATAAATAACGATGGTGCAATAAATAATGATGATAAAGATCGTTTAATTCAAGCTTCAGAACTATGGGAAGAGATTTTAAGCAATAGAGGAAGATATAATCAGCTATTTGAACAATTTGAATCTTATCGATCCTCTCCTATCTTATTTGAAGATCCATTTCAAGTTAACAGCGAAATAACCCGTTATGTTAGACACCTTGAAAGAACCCCCAGACGCCCTATAACTGATATTGGAATTGCTTTACGAATATTCCGTGTTGTTATTCCTTTAGGATCACATTTTTCACTTAATGACCGAACATATTATGCTTTACCAGCTAACATCAATTTAGGAATTCAGGGAAGCAATGATTTAAATGCACCCTTAAGAATAGAACGCGGATCACTTCTGCCTATTGATATCATGAATCCGGAACATCAAAGCAGAAGAATCGCAAACTGCCTTGAATACAGTCATTTGCTAGTAATACTGTTAAGGGAGGCTGGAATAGATGCACACACAAGACGTGAAGTTGATCACGCATATATTATCGCAAACCTTAATGGCAGAATGTTCAAAATGGATGCTGTTAATCTAATATTCGAACAAGAAGTTGGAGAGATATCTTATAATTCAGATCGTGAAAGCATTGCTATGCATTACTTTAATGAAGGAACCATACGATCTGAACATGGAGATAGAGCAGGTTCAATACCCTATTTTAGAATGGCTGTTGAATTAAATCCAAATTTCGCTAGGGCATGGAAAAACTTGGCAGTGAATTTATTTAGTATGTCTATAGAGGAAAGGGCCCCTCAGATACGACTTGATTTATTACAAAATTCTTATTGCTGCTATGAACAAGTTACAAATCTGGATCCTCTGGATATTGAAGCTTGGTTACAAAGAGGGTTCATACGTTCCACTCAGGTACGATTATTAGATAATGACGAAAGTCAAAGAAGTAGAGATTATCTTAATGAAGCAATCAGCTATTATGAACAATCGACCAGAATTAACGAAGACAGATATGAACCATGGTTTTATCTGGGGAATATTTATCTTCGAACAGATAATTTTCATTCAGCAATAATAAATTATGATAGGGCAATTAATATAATTAAAACATCTCCTCCGCGTTGTGAAAATAGCGCTGAAATTTGGTTTAACAAAGGAAAAGCATTATTTTATTTAGAAAGATATGAAGAAGCCAGTGACTGTTTTGATCAAACACAACATCTTAATCCAAGACATCTGGAAGTAGGTGGATACATAAGCAGAACAAACCTTCATATTTTACAACAACGCCGAGATGCAGGTATGTTTGATTCTTCTGAAAGATCATCTAATTGGTCTTGCATTGCTGCTGGCTCTTTGAATCACTTTGATTCATCAAACATATTTTACAGATTATTCTTCTCTATATTTTAATTTTTACAGTGTATATATTTACGCAGGCTTCAGCCAAAGGCTAATCCCCTCCAGAGGCGGGCAAGCGCCCTCTGGCGGAAAAACCTGCGGCTACCTTTTCGGTAACAGTCTCACTCTCACTCCTCAAGGATGTGACATCAGGAATGTTACGCCTGAGCTGCTTTCCGCTTTTTCTTATCATTATGCATTGCTTCAAGCGAAGCTGCCCTGTGACTCCATGTAAATAAGAATAATAAAGTTCCTATAATCGCAGATATTATAAAAAACAAAAAACCCCCATCCCATCCCCATTTGTCAACAATAAGACCTGTCCCAACACCACAAAAAGCACTGCCAATATAACCAAAAGTTCCTGTCATTCCTGTTGCTGTTGATGCAGCTTTTTTTGTAGCAAAGTCAGCAGCTGAAACTCCGACTAACATCTGAGGTCCATATATTAAAAAACCAACAACAATAAGAATTATACCATCTGTATATGGATGACCGGCAGGCACTTTCCATAAAGCGATCATAGAAATAATAATCAGAAACATGAATATCACATTTACAGGACCTCGCCTTCCTTTAAAAATAACATCCGACATCCACCCTGCAGCCAAAGCACCAACTATACCTGCAAGCTCAAATCCTGCGACCTTTATTCCAGCGCCCATTACTGAACTATGTTTTGCTTCAATTAAAAAAGTCGGCGCCCAATCTAGCACTCCTATTCTGACAATATAAACAAACACATTTGCAAGACAGACAATCCATATAAATTTATTGTTAAGCACATGCTTAAGCAATATCTCCTTTAATGAAGTTGCTGTATCTTCATCTTTATCTGTTTGTACAACCTTTTCCCTATATTCTTCAATTGGCGGAAGACCTAAAGATTGAGGGGTATCACGCAACCTGTTTACCAAAAATAATACTATAATAACAGCAAGCACAGCAGGCACATAAAAAGCTGATCTCCATCCATAATTAGGAATTAAATACCCACATAAGATCAAAATACCTGCGCCACCAAACTGATGTGAGGCATTCCATATTCCCCACTTTGTTCCAAGTTCTGTTGGCGAATACCAGTGAGTTAAAAGCCTTGCACATGGAGGCCATCCCATTCCCTGAAACCATGCATTTAGAACCCAGAAGACACCAAATGCAAACAAGGTAGATGATAAACCAAAAAACACGTTCACAAATGCTGAAAGCAACAATCCAAGCGCCATAAAATATCTTGGATTTGCCCTATCAGCCATCATTCCACTGAAAAATTTAGAAAAACCATACACAATAGAAAATAAAGTTAAAATAATACCCAAATCTGTTTTTGTATATCCTAATTCAGATAGAAAATACGGCATTGCCATAGAAAAGTTTTTCCTACAAAAATAAAACATGGCATATCCAATCATCATTGAGTACATCATTCGGATACGCCATCTTCTATATTCTGACTTAATAACTGCTTCATCTTTTATAGCTGGAACATGAGGTTGCGCTACTAGAAAAGAGAACATTTTCTTTACCATAAGCCCTTCCTTTCTTTTTTTACATCATAAGACTCATCTCAATTTATTAGCCTAAAAGCAATAAAAAAATCCATACCACGAATTAACAAGCGCAGTTTTCAGCAACTTCCTTATTGCCTGCGCCTTCTCATATCGCTAATAACAGCTGGAACATCTCTATCATCTTGTAGATCAACCGCCCTAATTCTAATTCTAGAATTAGCTTCAATACTCTCCTGATCAATTCCTGCGCCACTTCCATTAAGCATAATATTAAATATCTCTCTGTCTTCTCTGGTCCTCATCGAAGGAATTCTGGCAAAGATCTCAGGATAATTTTCTCTAAGTTTTTCAAGAGAGGCTATTAATTCCGGATAATCAGTATATCTCTGCATAAAATATGTAAGAACCGCAGCATGCTGTGCAACCATTCGTCTTTCATTCTCTACTGAACTTCCCCTTGTTCTGATCTCCCCTACCAAGTGCCTAAAGTTTTCAGCATAATTCCTAAATATGGTAGTCATTCTTTCAGTATTAATTCCTTGCTGAGATCGAATAATCCCTCTACGTATACTTGGATGTAAACGAAACTCCTCTGGTATTTCTCTATTATTATCTTGGTTACACACTGGAGAGGCATTAACAAATCTTGTGAATGCACTCACATCATTAACATCTGGGTGGTTGATTGCCATATCCAGCATACAATCAAATGCACCGATAAATGCTTCATCTGCTACATGTTCATATTCAAACCTATTCTCTTGAGTTGGACCCCAGAAATTATCAAAAAGATTCACGCTTGTTAATATCTCCTGACTAACATTAAACACATCTCCTTGTCCAAACTCTGATCTCATAGGAGGATAAGAAAAGAAAAGATATGGCTGAGTAGCTTCACTTAACCAGTTAATTCTATTAGCAACTGGGTCGTCTGATTGTCGATTACTATTATCTAAACCCATAACAAAAGATTCAAAACCCGGGATAGTATTCCTATATGGTGGGAAAACTGCAGCTGGGCATCCATTTGCAAAAAACCCTATCAGGTAACCAACTATTCTAGCTTGAGGAGTGTCATATCCTAAAGGTGATTGTACATATGGCCATGTTACTAAAGCAGAAAATCCATAGTTGGCTGCACGTTGAATAGGTTGTGTATTTGGATCACCATTGCTTGTATGTTGAAAGATACCGTAGCTCATTCCATAAGCAGTTCCCATTAAAAATGGAGCTGCAATTGCTGAACTACCTAGAGTAAAACGTGCTGTACTTAAAGACCTTCCCCTAAATACATTTATTCCATCACCTCCAAGCGCCAAATCATCAGCTGTGTTAGCAGCTGTATTGTAAATTCTTACCCATAGATCACCATTTCCAAACAACCTTGTTGTCCTAAATGTCCTAAAATATTCTCCTGAATTATTAATCCCATTTAATTCCCCAGTTGGTCTTTGCGCAAAGATCTCTTGTCGAGTTGGATTATTCATTGACGCTCTGGCAAACCTTCCATTGTGACTAAAATAGCCCATTTCATCTAAGGAACTTTGCACATTTAACACCCTACGTTCAATTAAACTAGTTTCTCTTGCAGTTAAATCACCTCCTGCCCTAAGCCTTGCTTGTATTCTTTCAGCTGCTCTGGCTTGGAGAATTAATTGTAAATTTTCTCTTTGATTTGTAATAAGTTCATTATACTGTGCATGAGTAAACCTTGTACTACCAAGCACCATATCGCCGCGCCATCCGAGCGTTAACCCATATAATCTATTGCGTGCTGCATCCCAATAAAGATTTCTTGCTGCAAGTTCATCTGCAGCAGCTGTTACAATCTGATCATTTATTTGAAATTCAGCATTAACTCCACGCCCATACACCGTTATGCTACTTGTACTACTGCCATTTCTTACATTATATGTTGCATATCCCATACCCGGACTGTGATTTATCAGTGGTCTCTGTTCTATCATTGTATTTGAAATATAACCTCCATTGTCATTACGTAAAACAATCTCTGTTTGAATTAGTTGTTGGTTTCTACTATCCCACCTATACCCCATTTGTCGTAAAGCTGTTGGAGTAATCCTTCTACCAGCTAATTCCAAGATAGTTCTTCCATTCTCTTGAATTGCTCTTAATGTTACAGGACGCTGAGTTGCTTGTTCTGAAGTTCTTATATTAAAAATGTGCTGCCCTCTAGCAGGCACTTCTTGAGAATTAGCATCTAACAATACTCTTCTACTCCTGCTCCACCTATATCCAAACCTTCTTAAATATGAATGACTGACTTCACGTCCATCTATTTGAAAACGTGGACGTTGTCCATTCACTGCTGAAACGCTTAGTTGATGAGATTCAGCAGAAGGTGCTCTTATTTCAAAGTTTCTAACACCATTGGTTATAGATCCTGTTGGCTCTATAATTCGTGAAACCCTTTGAACATTTGCGCCTGTTCCATTTGCCAAGACTCCAAGATTTATAGCACTGGGAATCCCTCTTACCATTGGAATCCGGTAAGCCAATGCACTAAGCCTTCTTCCAAGCGGAAATCCATTTAAAAACGAACGTCCTCTTAATATAGTCATTATAGGCACACTGGAAATCTGCGTCTCTGCCGCAAAAGAGGTCAGTCTTCTTTGATAATCAGGATTACTATATAAACCCTGAAATGGATTTTCGCCACTTTGCCACAACATCATCATCTCAGTGCCAACCTTAAAGGGTAATGACCAGATAATACCCATAGCATTAACACCTGTGATCCTGCCTGTAAGCACTGCCATGGTTGCAGCTCCGCTTACACCTCCAAATATATTATTAAACTGTGGCAATTCGTGTCTGAATATCGGATCATCTAATGCATCTACAACCTCGCCAGCAAGAGATAACTGCAGCCATCTTCTGGCAGCAGGATCCATTTGCCTATAATCATATCTGATAAACACTCCGCCAGCCAATGCCAGTCCCACATCACCTACCCAGGTTGCCCTATTTTCTGATGGTAATCTATGTATCGGACGCTCTGGATGTTCTTGATGTGCTTGCTCATCCACCTCTCCCTGCTCAATAAGTCCAACCCCTAAGTAGTTCCCTTGTGTTAAGGCATAACGTTCTGCTGAATATATATCTATTCCTGCAAACATGGCATCATCTGCCCATCCGACCCAAAACATATTTGATCTCGCCATTGCAGCAGCAGTCTCTTCAGCTAATCCAAGCCTTAGCGGCACATGAACACCACCAGAGAAAAGCAAAGTTGCTCCAGCAGCACTTACATAAAAACCAATAGAATCATCAACGCCAATATCATTTTCATCGACATGACTAAGAACTTGCCCTGTTCCCAAAGTAGCTAAACCACCACCGATCCTAACTTGTTCACCAAGTGTTAACGCATTCCAGCCTTCTCCAACATTACCGCCTAAAACTCTTCCCATTTCCAGCAAGTTTTCTCTTGTTACAGCGCTTCTCAAACCACCATTATTTGTAATCCAAGCACCAGCTCCCTGTATACCTCTAGAGGTTCCTGAAACAGCAGCCCTACCAAAAAGAAATGCTGGTCTAGCTAAGGATGCTGAAATAACAGCGTTTAGACTTGTCATTACTCCATAAGTTACATAGTTTCTAAAAGCCTGCTCTCCGGTTATTTCAGAGATTCCAGTTATCTCAGATTGCCTGATAATATCCCAATTCTGACCAACATTTACTGCTGAATTTACTCCACTTCCAACAAGAGCACATCCACCTGCAATAAACGGCAAAGCTAACCCGTCTGTGGCAACACCAAGCAACGCTCCTCCTGTATAACAAGCAATTGCTGATCCAGCTGGAATACCAAAATTTCTCCACTGATTATCTGTCGTAAGATAATCTGATAATGTGCGCCAGAACGCACTGTCACCCCTGTCTGTATCTGTGAAATCTACATCTTCTCTCAAATTACCATGTTCATCAAAAAGTTGTGGTTCTGTACGGTGAAGATCTTGAGTTATATCTTGAAAGATCTGTGTGTGTTCTATCCCCTGTCCTTCTGAAGCCCCTTCAATCAAGTTAAGATCAAATCTTCTAATATCAAAAACAGTTAGAATAGATGGCAAGCTTGGTTGATCATATTGATTATTACGATGACCATTATTTTCATCTGATTCGCTGATTGTAAAATCATGTCCATCTGAAATATTAATGTTTGATGTATTTTGCAGTCTTATACGATTATCAAGACCTGATGTTTTTGATGGGAATCTTGGTGTTGAATTGTATGCTAATAGAATTCCTTCAGTATCTGTAGAATGATCAGAGCTTAAATAACGAAGATTTGCCAACGCCTCCTGAGGCCGATTTGCAGCCCTTGCTCCATTTACAAACAACTTTACAACCATCTGGGAATATAATCCATATAACAGATCATCTGTTTCACCAGTAACATCACTACCAATAAGGTTCTTAAACTCCAGAACCATATTTCCAAGGCGATCCATTGCTTCCTGTATCCCCTGATTATCATGAGACTGTGCCATTTGTGAAATAACACCACCACCTTGCCGCAAACCATTACGTCCCACCTCTCCCCGTGCAGTATATAAGCTAATGACCTGATTGAGTGCTTCACCTAGCATTCTTTTTGTTTCACGCGAAGCATTACCTGATTCTTGTATATGCGTTAAAATCTGATTCTCTAAACTTCGAAGCCTTCCATCTAACAATTCCGCCTCTTCAGCACTTACGCCCCCACTTCCATACCGCAGAAATGCTGCAGCTGCATGAAGCTGTCTGATAGTTAAAGCATCTATTTCATCTAATAAATCCAGATTACCAAGTAGAGTATTTGTTTGTTCTAAAAATCCTCGAAGCTCTTCAGCAGCAATTTCACTATTTCCATTAGTTTTTATTTCTTCAATATATTCAATAGACTGATTTAAATATTGAGAAATTTCTCCTGAACTTCTTTGCGAATCTTCACTTAATCCCCTTAAAATATCGAGGGTGACATTCAACTCCTCTTCTACAAAATCACCTCCATTTGTAAGTTCGCTAATATTATTTAATGCTTCCCGCAATGTTTCAAAACCAGCCAACTCTTCTCTAATATCTTCAATCTCTCTACTTGCCGTTCTAACACGATAAGTTTCATTTGATTGAATATCCATATCCAGAGATTGCAATCTATACCAAACACCTTCAATAAGATTTTGAGAGTGATCAATAGCCATTTCATAATAACGCTGAGCAAGATCTGGGGCATGAATCATTCTATAAGCATCTGCGATTATTCTTGCCTGTTCAGTTGAAAAACGCTGTCTTATTTCATTTGTAACATTACCTTCAAGCTCCTCATTAAAAAGAGCAGATAAAAAAGTCCTTTCAAATCTATTTAAATTAGCTGACCATCTATTCTCCAGATTTCTCACAATTGGTTCTAACCGCCTGACATCTGTTTCTTTCTCTCCTATACGATGCATTAGCTGATCTTCAAGTGAATGATCACTGCCAAGTCCATCTGCATATGCATATGACACTGAATCATTAAATCTTATGCGCTCCAAATCAGATCTTAAATTTTGAAGCTCTATCCTACTATCAATCAAATTTCTGTTTTGCTCTCTTAGTTCCTGATATGCAGCATTATCCACACCGTTTATTTGCGTTCCATATTCAAATATCCTGCCTATTGCATCTGCAACAACATCAGCGTTTCTATTTTCAACAAAAGCTAATTGTAAATCACTTATAGCTTCTTCAAAGCCATGTTCATTTTCTTCACGACTGGGCGCTGAATTATCCTGAGAGTTGTCTGCAGTCTGTGAATTGGCTGGTTGCTCTTCTGGAGTTTCTATTTGTTGTGCTAAATTTGTTGGATTATTGTTTGAAGCTTGGTTTGGGTTGGGTCTTACTAATGATTGGGTAAGTAAATTAGTTCTTTTTGTAAGTTCAAGTTGATCTGCTATTCCATGTTCAAATGAATTTTCTCCAAATTCATGTTGTTCTAGGCTGGGATCGAGAACCATCTCTGGTCCACTTCTTAATCTTGGCTGTTTCTCGATATTTCTTCCGAAATCTTCCCGCCAAAATTGATCCTCAAACCGTCCGGGCGGACTAGGATCAAACATATTGGGAATTCTAAAACGAGTTTCTGCTCCTGAATACATTCAACACCCTCCTTTTTTTATCAAAAAAGCGCGAATATATCGCTTTGATCCTCCCTCAAAGCCTCTAACAGTAAACATCAGACCAAAACCCCATCAGCAGGGGGAGTGTAGATAGCATTTTAAAGTAATATGTCAAATTCTTTTTAATATATACTTAAGCTATCCATTCAATCTCCTCTCAAATCATCATATTTACTATATTTACCGGAGATCGCTCCCTCCATATTTATTATCGTCATATAATGAAAAAAGTTGCTAATATATTTATCTGGCGAACAATAAAATTGCCGGTCCATAACTATATGATATTATTATCAAAAATATCTCTTGTTGGGATGTGGTTATTTGACAATGAATTTGTAATGAAAAAAATGGAGTAAATATAAATTAAAAATATTATCTGGAAGGATGATTTAAGGAGGCTAATGTAGATGAATCATTTTCAGAGGCATTTAAGGCAAACAAGTCTGGATTACTTTCACGCAGCTCTTCTACTCTCATCTCATAACTATCTGAATCTGTAATATCAATAATTCTGCGTTCATCTTCATTTATTAATAAGGCTTGGAGCTCTTCTGAATTAAAAGGTCCTGTTGTACAAGGAATTAATTCAGTTTGATTTTGAAGTGATCCAAAAAATTCTTCATCTGAACTCATGTTGTCTGAATCGTCAGATGATATCGGATCCAAAGGACATGATTGGTTAGCAATTCCTTCTATAAATCTTAAGTTCTGAATAGCTGCTTGATGAAAACCAGCCCGCTGTGGACCACTTACAAAAGTTAAGAAAACAGCATCAGAGAAATCTTCATAAATGCCATTATTTCTGGATGTGTTCATATAACTTTGAACTAAATTAAATGAGGTTAATATTCTGCCTTTTAATTCATGGAATAAATTAGCTGCTTCTTCAGGGTTTTGAGCTTGGCTAATCCTGCCTCCTCTTGCAGTATATACTGATACGATTCTTTGTAAATTTCTTGCACGCTGTTCTGCTTCTATTCTGCTGATGCCACTCCGTTGACTGACAATGCCATCCCGCTCTCTTTCTAATTCTAATATCTTATCAGCATAGAACTCTGTCTCACTTCTTGTTTGTAATCTACCAAAGCCAAGATAACAAGCCACGCCTTCGACTAAACGCAAAAAAGGTCTAACAACATTATTAAACAACCAATTAGAATTATTTAATGAAGTGCTTGAATAGTATAAAAAGTTATACGATTCATAGAGAAGACCCCAATTCAATGCATCTACTTCGTGCAATCTTTGCAAAGAATCTGCTGCTGCTGTTCCCTCCTGATCATCCGGACGCGCATTTTCTAATTGGGTTCTTAAAGAACTTCTCATTGATTCTAATTGTCTTATTGCATCTCTAATTCTTGGAATATTGTTTGAATCAACATCATACTGAATAGATTGAAGATTATACCACATTCTATCGCCTTGGTTTTCTGCATTCCTTGCAGCGATTTGATAATAAGACTGGGCATATCTTGGCGAATGATATTCCTCAAATTGCTCTGCAAAATAAGCTGCCTCTTCAGAACTAAGCCTTTGTCTTAAAGAATCTAGGGTTTCTCCATTATCTAATATGCCAAACCTTCTTCTTAAAATTGTTGCTTCAAAAGTTTGTATTGAATCCTCCCAGATCCCCACACGTCTTTCCATTACTTGCGATTGCTGTTGTACAAGATCATTTAATGCTGCTAGTTCATGTTCACGTCCATCTCTCCATCTCATGTTACTTATTCGATTAGATTCATTTTCTATTTGAAGCAAAATATCTCTGCTATTTAAAATAGCTCCGTAAACCTCTTCATTGAACCTAAAAAACAATGAACCACTTTCAAAAATATCTAATACAGTTTGTTCTCCATTACTATTCAAAGGTTCAAAGCTTGTTAATGCATTCTGAAATGAATTTTCATATTGCCTATTTGAAATAATATAAGTAGGGAGCTGCTCCACCATATTAATTAAATGTGGGACATTTGAATCTAACGGAAAAGAAGGTTCGCCTGTATGATTATTATCTCTTTGGCCATCTTGAGTTGCAATTCTTGGTAGTAAAGGACGTGGCGGGGTTTCTATTCCTGAACATGATAAATTGTTTGAAAAATAATTATTCCCTTGATAATTAGCAAAGCTTTTGAATTGATCAAAAAAATTTGGTTCGTAATTTGGATTTGTTAGGATTTGTGTTGCTAATGAGGGTTCTTCTAAAACTGCATTTGGACTAAAATTATTTCTTTCAAAATCATAACTACAAGGAGCGCAATATTCATCTGGGGATCTAAAACTATATTCTATATCTGGAGACCGTAATCGTTGTCCATTACGACCTCTCCCGATTACTAACTCCTGACAATCACCATACACGGGTTGATCTAGATCTTGGTGGATATTTCCCCGCTGATCATTATCAACCCTACCGGAGTTTTTAATATTACTCTCTCCTCCAAGATGCATAATAATTTTTCCCGTTTTCAGGTCATTGACTAAAATCCTATTAGGATTGATTAACCAATATAACGCAATTGGTCAAGAATTTTATTTTTTGTTTCTAAAATTATTTGGATAATAGTATCGAAAAATAGTTTGAAGTAGGTTGCCAAACGCCCCATGCAACTTACCACTGGGAATGGCAAATTATATCTTTTTTTCGTCATTAAATATTTTATGCTGTTTTTGGTTTTGCCTTCCACATAATCAAAGTCAACAAACCACCAACAAGTGCTGACAATGTCCAAAAATAGACACCTCCATCCCAGCCCCATTTATCAACAACTATACCAGTACCCAAACTCGATGCCACAGCTCCTAAATAACCAAAAAGTCCTATAAAACCTGTGGCACTTGCAGCAAGGCGCTTAGAACCAAAATCAACACTAGCAACTCCAGCAATTAATAACTGAGGCCCATATGTAAAAAATCCTATAAGACCAAGAAAAATAAAATCTATAACTGGATGTCCTGCTGGAACTGCATAGAAACCAACTATTGTTACAGCTAACAATAACATAGCAATCGCAGCAGCTGGTCCTCGCCTTGCAGCAAAAACCTTATCAGAGAGCCATCCAGCAATGATCATTCCAAATATACCTACCAGAGGATTAGCGCTAGACTTAAAAGCTGCCATAGCATCGGAATTTTGTTTTATCTCCACCATTAATTTAGGAGCCCAATCATCAGCACCATAACGAACTATATATATAAAAATCACTACCGTCCGGTTAAATTGGGAGCAGGGATAGCTGTTCCATACCAATATTG
>CAZLRI010000009.1:0-16047 GCA_964561745.1 uncultured Pseudobdellovibrionaceae bacterium
GCCTCTGGAGGGGATCAGCCTCTGACCGAAAGTGCGGGATGACAAGCAGATAAAACACTTGTGCGCGCCTTTTTTGGAATATCAAAGATGCTTAACGTATAAATGTATCTATTGAATTAACCAGCTCATCTATTTTTTCCTGCCCCTTTTTACTCTTAATTGCTTCTGTGAGGCAGGTGTTCATGTGCTGTTTCATAATTATAAGAGCTACTTGTTCAAGCGCGCGTCTTGCGGCATTGACCTGATTTATAATGTCAATGCAGTAGCGTTCATCTTCGATCATTTTAGATACTCCTTCAATTTGTCCCAACACCCTTTTTACTCTTGGACGAAGATTTTTTTTAATTTCATCGTTTACCATGTTTTTTCTCCTTTATAAGACCCATACCCTATATGGGTATACTACAATACCCCATGTGGGTATGTCAAGGGTTGTTTAAGAGTTCTCATAATGGTAAAAAGTGGAGTATGATCATCAGAATATCTTTGTTAGTAAAAATATATATAAAAACCACGCAACTTTTTTAATAAGCACCGATAATGTAATTAGATGTGCGATGATCGGTGTTTGGTGTGCGCACATCTCACATCGCACAACGAGAAGGAGAGTGTTTATGTGGGGAATAGCTGCAAGACTAGTATTGCCATTATTAATTACCGGAGTAGCAGTTGCTATTGAAGGGTGTGCAGTTTCTCGCAGAACAAGGACTGAGAACGATTTAGTTCCTGAAGATTTTGGAGCAACTGAATGGTTAAATGATGCAGAACCTTTGTTATCACCTTTAGATTATTTGATAAATGACGAGAATAGAATCAGGGGGACCGGCACAGCTTATATTGCTCCTGACAATTTGGAAAATCAGGAAAGAGCAAAGGAATCTGCCAGAAATTCTGCTATTAATAGAATATATACAGGTTCTGCAGAATACTGGTTGGAAAATAATGAGGAAGCAAGAAATTGTCCGGTTAGTGAAATTATAGTAAGCGGTCAATTGAACTCTAATTCTTCAACAGTTCGTATTTATAATGGACGTTATTCAGGTGGAAGCTGTGAGTTTACAGGCACAGCTGCTTTTAGCAGAAACGGACGTATTGGTATAAGAGGTATAACGCCTAATTGCGAAGTGTATCAAGGCAGTATAAGCACAAATCGAGGAAGAAGAGATTTTTATATTGCTGAATGTACTGCTGAATTGTCTGCAGCCCAGTTTATCTGTAACCCATGTGCATTGCCTGAAGATGATGAATCTCCGCTTGGAGTGCGCAGGTTGCAATTATAGATTTTTTGAGCTTATTTCTTTTCGTGGTATTCCTGTTCAGTATTAACTTCCCAGATCTCTTTTTTTGAAACAAACTCGCCGCAAAGATGGTCAACAGTGAGCATGGCTGTTAACATTGAATGATCCTGATTGTTGTATCTGTGCATGCCATTCCTGCCAACAGGATAGAAATTATCCAAAGTGTTGAGAAAATCCTTTACCACATGCAGGTTATTATAAGCTCCAAAGTAGGCTGGATATGTCTTTGGCATTCGTATTACAACTTTATCAATAAGATCAGATGGATTAATAAAACCTATTTTCACCAGTTCCTTGGTTGCAAAATCAGACATCTCATCATCTGATTTAGACCATAGATCATCTCCTTGATTGCAGAAGTATTCTAATCCGATCCAGACATTTTCCTTGTCTTTTACCATAAACGGGCTCCAGTTGTTAAATATCTGAATTCGCCCGAGCTTTACATCTGCTTCCTGAATATAGATCCAGTTGTCTGAGATTAGCATGTTGCCGGATTTGGAATCTTTGACAATCAGTTTTTTTAATAACAAACCTACAGTAATAAAATCCCTGTAAGGAAGGGCGGTTGCTGTTTTAACAACATTGTCAGGGACCTTATTCTCCATGCTGTTGATCAGATCTTTTAACGGCATGGATGACAGGAAAATATCAGCTTTATGTTCAGATGTTTTTCCGGTTGTTGAATCCATTACCTTTACAGAAATTATTTTGTTGTTCTCATGTTTAATGCCAACCACATTATGATTAAGTTTTATCTTACCACCTTTGGATTCTATAAGGTTTGCAACTTTTTCCCAGAGCTGACCCGGACCAAGCTTTGGATATAAAAATTGTTCGATAAGACTTGTTTCAAGATTTTTTTGGCTAATGGATGTGTTTTTAGAAAAACTCTTTTTTAGGGCATGAATAACTGCTTTGCTTATGGATACGCCTTTAATGCGCTGAGCACCCCATTCTGCTGGGATTTTGTTGCATTCAATCCCCCATACTTTTTCCGTATAATCCCTGAAAAAAGTTTTATAAAGTTCATTTCCAAACCGGTTTATTAAAAAATCTTCAAGCGAAACCTCTTTTTTTATTGGAGCAAGAGAAGCTTTGATGTAGCTGAAGCCGATCTTTACTGTGCGCTTTATTCCAAGATTTTTAAAAGTATTTACGTTTAAGGATATGGGATAATCAAAGAAGTTTCTGAGATAGAATATTCTCGATAGCCGGTTTCTGATGAGCATTACAAGATCGTTTCCTGTTTCATCAGTAGAAGCAGTTTGTATTGGCATAATCTCCTGCCACCATTTCATTACCCTGTCTGATTTTGAGAAAAACCTGTGCCCGCCGATGTCTATTCTGTTTCCTTTGTAATTAACTGTTTTTGAAATTCCGCCTATGTCAGGGGTTGCTTCAAAAATAATAGGCTTAAAGGAAGTTCTTTTTACTAATTCATATGCTGCGGTTAATCCAGCTGGACCTGCTCCAATAATAATAGCTGTTTTTTCATTTGGATTCATAATGTCTCTTTGTTTGTAGAGGGGGTGGTAATTGGTTGTTTTGATTTTTTAGAAAAGAGGTTGAGCTGTTTTTCGATAAATAATATTGCATAAGATGTCTTTCCGTTATCGCTGAATAAAATATATTTTCGTGCTAAGAAATTCCAAAAATAAACAAAGAAAGTTGATGTAAGCTTTGAGATAAAGTAGGGGAAGAGAAAAAAGCCGGTAAAACACCACATGAATATTTCGTTAAGCCCCAATCCAATAATGCCAATGATTGCGAAGATAGTCAGCTCTAATGATTTTTTAGCACAGGTTCTGTTAGTAAAAACCCATTTTATGCTAAGAATGTAATTAAGCGCCAGACCTGCTGTAAAAGAGATTGCCGCTGATATCAGATAATGAAAATGAAGATATTCTGTGAGGATTATAAGCAAAGAGAAATCCAGCACAAATGATATGCCACCAACAAATGTGTATTTTATAAACTGTGAAGCAAAGGAATCAGATTTGTTTTGTATAGGTTTCATAATTATATATTGAAGCAAGTCGATACTAATTTATGAATAAACAATCAATATAATTGTAAAAAAGTAAGGGTCAGGCCTCAAATTATCAATTTTAATATTTTATAGGATAGTTTGCCTTAATAAAGGAAAATATGCGTTCGATTTGTTTTTTCATCTGAAGGTCTTTAGCTAGTTTTTCTTCAAAAGCTTGGTACCTTATGCTCATTGCTGTTTCTACTCTTGATAATTCGTTAGCCATGGCTCTTATGGTCTTGCCGGCAATGTTTCTGCCTACATAAACAACAATTTCTCTTCCCAACGATCCGCTGCGTTCCTTGCCTAACGATAAAATATTATTTGGTGAAATATCGAATTCACGTGACACAATTTTAACTAACTCGCGAATGGGCACATCGTAGTAGATGTTGGGATTATGTTTTTTCTCCAATAGTACCGAAGTCGCGAAGTCATCTTCTCCTAATACACGTTGGTCCTTGAGTTGATAGTATTCATCCTTATGTTTAACTCTGGCAGCATCTAAGATATATTTTTTATAATTTTTAATCGCTATTTTTCTTTTGGAACCAAACTGCATCAACGCTTTATCAAGGTCACAACATATAATATTTTTCTCTAAGCCCAAAATAGAGCGATGTGAACTCCAGATGTAATTTTCCGGATGAACTACCATTTTAGCACGCACCGGATTGTTATTTATGTAAGCAATTAACTGAAGAAGATATTCATCTTTATCACACAAAATTGCCTTATATCTTCCTTGAAACAAATGCCCAATTTTATCATGTCGCATGTTAAATGATTGCGTATAGCTAAATTGAATTGAATGCATAATTTTAGAAAGAGGTGCGTCTCCGGTTTCAATAAGAAGGTGGACATGATTTGGCATTAAGCAGTAGCAGTAAAGAATAAAACCAAACTTTTTATGATATCTGAACACACGATTTAAATAATCACTATAATCTGCGGAATCTAAAAATACTTTTTTTCGCTGATTTCCACGGGCTATTACGTGATATAATGCGCCTGAAAATTCAATGCGTGGTTTACGCGGCATGTTTATTTTCATGCCACGCAACGCATTCAAAGTCAATATTAATAATTTGAGGCCTGACCCCTTGGTCTTGCTTGTTTTATGAAAGCACTATCTCCGGATGGTTGATGCCGATTGGTTTTAATGGCAGGGTGATATAGAAATTGCTGCCTCTGCCTTGTTTGCTTGCAAACCAAAGCCTTCCTCCATGTAGCTGGACGATCTTTTGAGACATAACCAAGCCAAGTCCGAGTCCTTCATGTTCTTTGGTTGGGCTGTTATCAGCCTGAGTAAAACCTTTGAATATAGTATTTTGCTTGCCGGTCGGGATGCCGATGCCTGTGTCAGCAATTCTTAGCTTCAGCATCTCACCGCACTTTGTGGCATCTACTGAAACTGTGCCGCATTTTGTAAACTTTGCTGCATTATCCAAAAGATTTTGAAAGACCTGCCTTAATCTTGTTTCATCGCCGTAAACAGAAGACATGTCGTCAGATATGCCGAGCATAAATTTTGTATGTCTGTTAAAAGGAGTTGATTCAGCTATGTCATTAAGCATGCGTCTGATGTTAATTTTTTGAATGCTTAATTCAAGGTGATTTGCTTCGATTTTTGACAGATCAACAATAGCATTAATGGCTTTAAGCAGTCTTTGACCTGACTCATGTATCATTCCAATATGTTCGTGTTGTTCTGTTGTTAATTCTCCGTCAAGCCCGCTTTCAATCACCTCTGATAAGCCAATGATGCTGTTTAGCGGGGTCCGAAGTTCATGCGACAAGTTTGAAAGCAGATGATTTCTAAGTTCCACTGCTTGTTTAAGCGATAGTTTTTGTCGCGATGTTTCCTGAAGAAGCTCAACGCTTCTTATAAGGCTTGTGAAATAAGTGCCGAGTGAAAAGAGAAGGTCGCATGTTTCTCCGTCATACTTTCCATTTTTTCTGAACCCTATGTTAAGTATTCCGTAAAGCTTATTTTTAAGATACAGAGGAACGCATGCTTCTGCATTTGAGCGGACGCAATAGTTAATGCCGTCTCCTTTAATCTCCTGACAGAATTTTGCATGCACTATTTGTTCTCTTGTGACAACAGATTGCCTTTTTTCCAGCCATTTAATGAACCTGTCAACCTCCTGTGAAGCAATTGAGAAATGTGCCAGACCGCGCGAAGACGAGACACGAAGATCAGCATTGTTTTGCGAATCCAAAATTATCAATGATGCTCCGTCTGCTGAGATTATTTTGCAAATAACTTCCAGCATATCATTATAAATTTGTTCAGGGGTTTTTATGTCTTTGAACTTGCTTAGATAATCCCTAAAGATTTTTCTATAATCATATTGAGGTTTTTTGAGAATAACGTGGTTTATGATGTATTTTATGTCATTTATTCGATAAATTGAGCCAATAATAGCTAAAAGTCCCAAAGTTATGGCTGCTCCTATGTAAATAATGGGCATTGATGCTGAAATCATCTCTCCTGTAATCTTGATTACCTCCATTTTCCCCCCAAACATGACAGATGGATTATACTATTATTTCAATATGTTGGCAAGATAATCTAAATAAAATATTATGTATTTGATGAAACTCGTTGAAGGGTATGGGGTTTAAAGCTTGATTTTTATAATATGCTTCTTTTCTCAAAATTAGGTTAGTATAATTAGTTTTTTATTATTGGAATTTCCTGTAAATTTGTTTATCTTAATCATTCCGTTAATATAGCATTCCAACTTTTTATTCGTATAATAGTGGGAATAAAAAGCATGATAAATACATTTACGCAAACTTTAGCCAAAGGCTGATCCGCCTCTGGCGGAAAAGCATGCGGCTACCATTTTAAGGAACGAATATGCTAAAAAAAGATGAATTGTTTCATGGGGTTGTATTACAATTAACTGTTTTTGCTGTTTTGTTGTTTAGTTGTTTGGGGGTTAGTGCTGAGTTAAAGTCTCCATTATCTAATCCAGAGCTTCTTTCAAGGTCTTTATATGCTGTAAAAAGTAGTTATATTGATAAGGACCGTGTAAATCCAGAGGAGATGCTAAAAGCAGCATTGGATGAAATTCAGAAAACAGTGCCTGAGATATTGGCTGAGTTTGATGATAAGTCTGTTCTCATCACCGTTGATGTAGCTTCAAAGCGATTTTCCACGCGAGGTGTTAATTCATTAAATAATTTGGATAAAAAATTACAAGAGATACTTGGTTTTATAGATCTTCATTATAATGGTGATATAGAAAAAAAGAAGATTGAATATGCTGCGATAAATGGCGTGCTTGGAACTCTTGATCCTCATTCCTCTTTTTTATCTCCTGAGATTTTTCAGGAATTTAAAGTTGGGACAAAGGGGGAATTTGGCGGGCTTGGGATTGTTATTAGCATTAAAGACGGGGAGCTCACAGTAATAGCACCTATAGATGGTACGCCAGCTTCCAAAGCCGGCATTAAATCGCAGGATAAGATTATACAGATTGGTGATGAATCAACGATTAATATGTCGCTTGTTGATGCGGTTAATAGATTGCGCGGGCCGATTGGCACAGATGTTTCTATTGTGATAGAAAGAAAAGGCTTAACTGAGCCGATGAGCATTACGCTGAAAAGGGCACTCATAAATATTGATAGTATTCAGCAGGATGTAGTTAAGAAAAATGAGAAACGTTTTGGTTATCTTAAAGTAAAAAACTTCCAATCCAATACAGTAAGTGATGCAGAAAAGGCTCTGAAAGAATTAAGTAAAGAGAAGATGGACGGGCTTATTCTGGATTTAAGAAATAATCCCGGTGGATTGCTGAACCAGTCTGTTGAGCTGACAGATCTTTTTGTAAGCAAAGGAAAGATTGTTTCAACAATAGGCAGCAATGGTGAGCTTCTTGATGTTGAGGAAGCAAAAGCTCAGGGGGAAGACGTTAATTGTCCTTTAGTTGTTTTGATAAATGAAGGTTCAGCATCAGCAGCAGAGATTGTAGCAGGTGCGCTTAAAGAGTTGCAGCGCGCAGTAGTGATTGGTCATAGCTCATTTGGAAAAGGTTCTGTGCAGGCTGTTTATGATGTTAGTAAAGATGCTGCAATAAAATTGACAATAGCTAAATACCATCCTGCAGGCACATACTCTATTCAGTCTATTGGTTTAACTCCGGATGTTGCTCTAATACCTGTGGAGATTGGGAAAGAGCGCGTTGATTTAATAGAAAACAAAAGTTTTTCTGAAAAAGATCTTGAGAAATATATTGTTGAAGAAAAGGGAAGGGAAGAGAAACCAACTTATAAAATAAGATATCTGGCTCCTGAAAAGAAAGACGAGGATGAAGAATTAAAGAAAAGTGAATATGTTTCTAAACCGGATTTGAAGGAAGATTTTGCTGTTAATTTTGCAAGTGATATTCTGGATAGTGTAAATACAAATAATCGAAAAGAGATGCTATCTGAAATTGCGCCTTTGGTTAAAAATGTTGAGGCAGATGAGGAAAAGAAGATTGTCGATCAGCTGGCATTAATAATGATTGATTGGTCTGAGGAGGCAGTATCAGGCAAAGCTGGTTTAAAAGTTACCTTTGATATTTTAAAGAAAGGCAAAAAGATAGAGGAGATTCCAGCAGGTGATGAAGTTGATCTTGAGCTTAAAGCTACAAATGTTGGGAATGGTGTGTTTGCCAGATTAATAGGTGTTACTGAATCTGACATGCTTAATTTTGCTGACAAAGAATTTGTCTTTGGCAAACTTAAGCCCGGAGAGACTCGCACATGGAAGGTGCCAATTAAAATTCCGGATTTTTTCCCTGATGCAGATTTGCCTATAAAGATAGTTTTTAATGATGGAAAGTTAAATGAAGATAATTCTGTTGAAGCTATATTGCCTGTTAAGGGCATTAATCTTCCGCGATTTGGTTTTTCTTATAATCTAACCAGCAAGCAAGTAGGTGCTGATAAAGAATACAGTATGTCGCTGACAGTTAAAAATATAGGGGAAGGGAAGACCAGTAAAGAAACAGTTGCTCTTTTGTCAAATGAGAGCGGCGAAAAACTTTTTATTGAAAAAGGTCGCGCAAATATAGGCGAGCTTGTGAAAGATAAAAGTAAAAATGCAACTTTTGTATTTAAGCTGCTAAGTGGTTTTGCTGATACAAATATTATATTGGAGTTGGATATTGTTGATTCTAAAAGGCTTGTGGGATTGCATCAGAAGATTACTGTTGATCTTAAAAGTGGATCTGTGACGCCGGAAGTTAGTAAATTTTATGAGCCTCCTGTTATCGAGCTTGAATCTTATCCGAAAACCATAAAGGCAAAGGAGATTGAGATAAAAGGTGTCGCCCGTGATAATGAGGTGCTTAAAGACTGTTTTGTTTTTGTGGGTGATAAAAAAGTTACGTATCTTCCCAATGCTTCTGGTTCCAAGTCGCTGGCTTTTGATGTAAAGGTTCCTCTTGAAAACGGAAATAATATTATTTTGATATCAGCTCGTGATGACACAGGTTTAACAGGTAGAAAAATGATATCAGTGAATAGCACTGTTGGAGAAACAAAAAAAGATAAAACAAAATCAATGATTCCAACGATACCCGGGGTTTCATATTAAAAAATGAAGGTTTATTTTGGCTCAGACAGTTTGGATAGAAGATATGATAATGCAGTTGTTGCATTAGGAAATTTTGACGGTGTTCATATAGGTCACCAGCGCTTGATATTTAGAATGCGCGAGCTGGCTGAAAAAAAGAATGCAGCATCTGTTGTTTATACGTTTGATCCTCATCCAGTTCAGGTTTTAGCTCCAGACGCAGCTCCATTATTGATTCAAACATTAGAACAGAAATTAAGATCAATAGAAGATCTGGGCGTGGATGTGTGTGTTGTAGAAAAATTTACTAAGGAATTTGCAAAGCATACTGCCAGAAGTTTTGTGGAAAATGTTCTGCTGCAAAAAATAGGAGCTGGTGGAGTTGTGGTTGGGTATGATTTTACTTTTGCGTTTCAGAGGAGCGGTTGTGTGGAAGATTTGCAGAGAATCGGAGCTGAATCAGGGATTGATGTTTTTGTTATGGAACCACAGTTTTTAGGCGATATGCTTCTTAGTTCCACTGAAATCAGAAATTTTATTCAAGAGGGAAGGGTGGATCAGGCTAATACCATGCTTGGGCGGTTGTTTTGTATGCAGGGCATTGTAGTAAAAGGAAAGGGTAGAGGCGGAAGCTTGGGCGCTCATACTGCAAATGTTCAGCCGGACAATAGCATTATTTCGGGTGGTGGTGTATATCTGACGCTGACAGGCGTTGATCATGAAGAAGATGTTAAATCAATAACAAGTATTGGGTTTAATCCGACTTTTCATCAAAAAGAGATGAGTATAGAAACTCATTTAATTGAATTTACAGGAGACCTGCTTGGCAAAAGAATTTCAGTGAAATTTATTGAAAAAATAAGAGATCAAATAGCTTTCCCTTCACCTCAGGCACTTATAGTTCAGATAAAAGAAGATATTAAGGGAGCAAAGGAGCTGCATGAAAAAAGATCAGATAAAAAATGTTGATGATAGAAAAATTATAGGAGTTTTGAGTGATAAGAAGGTTCCGGTTGGCATCTCAGAATCATTGGCTTTGCATTTGGAGCAAAAAGACAGATCTTATGTTTGTCTGCCTTTTGTTGTTGAAGCTGAACATTTGAAGAATATTGTAATGTGCCTTAAACTTATGGACATTGAAGGGCTTGTGATTACAGGCAAACATTCAAAAGATATAATCAAGTATCTTGAGACAGACATGTCTGCAAAAGAAGCTGGTATGGTAAATATAGTAAAAAGAAACGGCAGCAAGTTAATAGGATCTTATTTGGTTGAAGATAATTTTATAAAAAATGCTACTGAGTTTTTTAAAGAGAATTGAATTTATTTTTTGAATTTCGAGCAGGGATGCTGAAGGGCGAGTTTAAACCGAAGTGAGAGATCGCCGAGTTCCCAGAAAATGCCCTAGAAAAAACGAATCTCATGAGCATCACTCCAACTCAAGATGGCTGTGTGTTAAATATTCAAAATGGTCTTTCTCAATACACAGAGGAGGACATATCCTGCCTGATTCAAGCCGTAAAAAAGGGCAACTATGACGATGCGTTCATTATTTAGAAATCTTAGACGCAAAAAGATGTCCGATATGTATGTTGTCATGAATTTAGACGTCGAGTGGGGTGCTCCGAGTTCTTAAAAAATGATGTGTGGGTAATGATATTGCTGTGCAACAAGCGGCAAGTGCGTCGCTTGTCCGCAAATCCCCTTTGACAATCGAGTTGTAGCAGGCGGAGAGTTGTCTCCAGATTATTCGTACAGCGCAGCTGGTGACGGTGAGCGCAGTAAGATTCACGATGATGGTCGCTTTGTCCTTTATCACCTGTTTCGATCTACAGCCGAGGATCTGAAAATACATTACAGCGACGATATCCTGATGCGCCTTTGCTTTGGTGAGTCAACGCCGGGCGTAAAGGGAAATAGACTCTTCTTTAATTTGCCGAGGTCATACGATCCGGATGTTGAGATCATCGCACCAATGCGCATCTGTTTTTTGGAGGAAGGTGTGCATTATCTGCGCAGGCTTCAGCCAACGGACGCCTGCCCGCCTCTGGAGGGGATCTGCCTCTGGCAGAAAAAGCCTGCGGTTACCATAACTCTCTGCGCATTGCGATTGTTTTATACGTGATTAAAATTTTGAAGTGTAACTTCTCAATAAGTTGAGGTAAAATCGGGGTCAGGTCTCTTTAAAAAGCAAAATCGAGACCAGACCCCATATCAATAACCTCAACTTTTGAGAACTTATTCTGAGGTTGGAACAAGACCTGCTTTTTCTGCGATTAGTTTTTTCATAATTCCATTCTTAAACAAAACAGTTACTTTATGCCCCATTGATGATGCTTCGCAGTTTGTTACTTTGCCTTGTCCCAGAGTTGGATGATGCACAAATGTGCCCATAGCATAAGGTGTTGATTGTTCATCTTCAGGTCTTTGGTCAAAATCTGAATCAGAGTTGTTAAAGGAAGTATATAATGTGTTTTTCTTCTGGAGAGGTTGCCTTCTTATGTTTGTTTTAACTGTATTGGTAAACAAAGCTTCAGGGGGCTGATAAAAGATTTTTTCTGTATAATTAGCAGGGATCTCATCAATGAATCTTGATGTTACGCTATACTGGCTATTTCCATATATGTTTCTTTTAAATGCATGTGTAAGAGTAAGTTTTTTTCTTGCCCTTGTCATTCCGACATAACAAAGCCGTCGTTCCTCCTCAAGCTCTTCAGGATCATCCATAGAGCGTGAATGCGGGAAGAGCCCTTCCTCCATTCCAACAATAAAAACATTGTCAAACTCCAGACCTTTGGCAAGATGAAGCGTCATCAATGTTACCACATTATTGTTTTGTTTAAGATTGTCGATCTCGCTTATGAGTGCTACTTGATCAAGGAACTCAACTATAACAGGTTGTTCTGAGGTTGGATTAAATTCTTCAATTGCTTTTAACAGCTCATTTATATTTTCTTTGCGATCTTCAGCCAACAGGTCGTTTGAACCGCTTAAGTAAGTAAAATAGTCAATTTCATTCAGAATATCTTTCATTACATCTGGAAGAGGGCGTTCATGTATGGAGTTTTTTAATTTTTCAAAAACTCCACGAATGTTTAGTAATTTAGCTACTATGTTTTTTCTGATATTTGAAGATGCGCAGAAATCGCTGATCGAATCGTACATAGATCTGTTGGATAATCGCGCAAAGGTTTTGAGCTTCTGTATGGTTTCTTTTCCAATTCCTCTGGGGGGAGTGTTGATAATTCTTTCAAATGATATATCATCCTGTGGTTGTGTCAGCAAACGCAAATAAGCTATCAGATCTTTTACTTCTCTTCTTTCGTAAAACCGGACGCCGCCAAAAATTTTATATGGAATGTTGTTTTTTAAAAAAAACTCTTCAAAAGATCTGGATTGTGCATTTGTCCTGTAGAAAACAGAGGTAGAACCAAAAACATTGCCGTCTTTGCCAAGGGCAATGATCTCTTTTGTAACAGCTTCAGCTTCTGTAAGATCAGAAGCAGTGGATATTATTTTAATTGGAGAACCTTCTTCGCTGTTAGTCCATAAACATTTTTCTTTTCGACCAAAATTGTTTTCTATAACCTTCTGAGCCGCGTTAATTATGGTTTTGGTGGAACGGTAATTTTGCTCAAGCCTGATAATCTTTGCTCCGGGAAAGTCTTTTTCAAAACTCAGGATGTTGGATATATCTGCGCCTCTCCATCGATATATGCTTTGATCTTCATCGCCAACAACGCAGATGTTCTTATGTGTGCGCACAAGCAGCTCGATAAGGCGATATTGTGCATGGTTTGTATCCTGATATTCATCAACCAGCACATATTTAAACCGGTTTTGATAATAATTAAGAACTTGAGGATTGCTTTCAAACATTTGTACGCAGAGCCTTATCAGATCACCGAAATCCACAGCCTGATTTTGCAGAAGTTTTGCCTGATACAAAATATAAATATCAGCCACCTTTTGTGTGATAAATCCGGTTGCAGAAGTTTTAAACTCAGAAGGCGAAGAGCATTTATCCTTTGCTCTGGATATATGATGCAGAGCTACATTGGGGCTGATAAGCTTGTCGCTGATATTAAGCTCAGCTAAGCAGTCTTTAAGCAAAGCGATTTGTCCTGATTCATTAACGATTTGAAAATGAGGCGCAAGCTCTATTAATGAATGGTGGGTTCTAAGCACTTTAAGACAAAAGGAATGAAAAGTGGATACGCACAGATTCTTTAGCTGGATCTGAAGCATTTGCTCGATGCGTGAACGCATCTCCCCGGCTGCTTTATTTGTAAATGTAACTGCAAGTATCTCCGCAGGATGTATGTTTTGTTTGGTTATAAGATTGGTGATTTTATGAACAATAACTCTTGTTTTTCCGCTTCCAGCTCCAGCAAGAATCAGCAAAGGTCCATTTGTATGCGAGATAGCTTCCAGCTGTTTTTCGTTTAATGACATTGTAAATACCTATCTAAAAATATTGGTTTAAGTAAAGATAAAGCAGCTTGCTACTCAACTGTTACACTTTTTGCCAGATTTCTTGGTTGATCCACATCTGTGCCTTTGTGATCAGCTACATAATAGGCGAGAAGTTGCACCAGAATAGATGTCAAAATAGGTGTGGTATATGAGCTGGCTTTGGGGATGCTTATAACATGGCTTGCTTTGTCGGTTAGGTCGGGATTGCCATTAGTTATAATGGCAATAATATTTGCTCCTCTTGCCCGAACTTCCTCAATATTAGAAAGCATCTTGTCGTAGGTAGAGTCTTGTGGAACAAGAGCTATAACAGGCACTCCATAATCTATCAGTGCAATAGGTCCATGTTTTAATTCGCCGGCAGGAAATCCTTCTGCATGCATATATGTAATCTCTTTTAATTTTAGCGCACCTTCAAGTGCAATTGGATAATTAACGCCGCGACCTATGAAAATTGCACTTGGAGAATTAAGCACTTCATCTGCGATTTGTTTTATTTGATCAGCTCTTTCTAAAACTATGCGCATCTTGCGAGGCAATGAAACGAGTTCTTCCACTATTTTGCATGCAGTATCTTCATCAATTTTTTTGATGTGCTTTGCCAGATAAGTGGCAAACATAATCAAAACTGCTAATTGTGATGTAAATGTTTTTGTTGATGCAACTCCTATTTCCGGCCCTGCATGAGTGTATAATGTGGCATTTGATGCTCTGGTTATTGAGCTTCCAACAACATTGCAAATAGATACTATCGTTGCTTTTTTTTCTTTGGCTAAATTCAATGCTGCAAGTGTGTCTGCTGTTTCGCCGGATTGGGATATTGGAATTATAAATGTCCGGTTGTTAATAATAGGATTCCTATATCGATATTCAGATGCTAATTCAACATTGACTCTGATTCTTGCCAAGGATTCTATAAAATATTTTCCAATTAAACCAGCATGCCACGAAGTTCCGCATGCAATTATTGTTATCTCATCATATGGAAAATCATTTGCAGGAAGAAGGTCTTTGATTTCATCAAAAACTATATCATGTTTTGATGGTCTTAGGCGACCGGCAAATGTATCTGCAATTGCTATGGGCTGCTCATGTATTTCTTTTAGCATGAAATGTTTATATCCGCCCCTTTCTGCCATCAGAGGAGACCATGGAATAATTTGTGCTGGTCTTGTTATCTCTTCGCCCTTATCAGAATAAAGTTTGAATGTATTAGGTGTGATAACTGCTGTTTCTCCGTCTTCAATAAATACAACATTTTTTGTATATGGAAGAAGGGCAGGGATGTCAGATGCCACAAGGTTTTCATTTTCTGCTAAACCAACTACCAAAGGGTTTCCGCGTTTTGCCATGAATATCTTGTCTTTTTCGCGTTCATCCATAATCACAAGCGCATATGAACCTTTTATGCGTTTCAATGATTCGTTAAGTGCTTCGAGTGTTGTTTTCCCTCTATCAATATAATAGCTGATTAAGTGGCATACAACCTCGGTATCTGTTTCAGAAGAGAACTCATGTCCATTAGTCTTGAGAAATTCCCGCAATTCTGCATGATTTTCTATGATTCCATTGTGTACAATCACAATATTCCCGGACCTGTGAGGATGTGCGTTTGTTTCAGATGGTCGCCCATGTGTTGCCCAGCGTGTATGTCCTATTCCTGCTTGCCCCTGAGGAGGTTCGGCATTAACAAGTTTTTCAAGGTTGTATAATTTTCCTTCAGATCTTTTGATGATAATATTTTTGCCGTCATGGATTGCTACTCCAGCTGAGTCATATCCGCGATATTCCAGACGTTTAAGACCGTCCAGTAGGACGTTTTTTGCTTCTTTGCTCCCAACATATCCAACTATTCCGCACATTTATGCCCCCGTTGTTAGTCGATGGTTGCTGGCTTTTACTATCGACCAACGATTGATTTTTGATCAATGACCAAAATAGTTGCGCTTCTATAGCAAAGAACAATGGCTTTGAGAAGTAAAATTTTGGGCTTTTATGTGTGTGGTGGGTTGATGTCTATATTATTTATCAGTCTTCTCTTTTCTCTTCCAGTCTTTCTTAATAACTTGTTTGCTTCTGGATAGCGCAAGTGAGTTAGGGGGTACGTTCTCTGTTATTGTTGAACCTGCGCCGATAGTTGCACCTTTGCCAATTTTAACTGGTGCAATAAACTGGGAATCGCTTCCAACAAAAACATTATCTTCGATTATGGTTTTATATTTCTTAACGCCGTCGTAGTTGCAGGTTATTGTTCCGCAGCCAATATTAACATTAGCTCCGATCTCAGAGTCTCCTATATATGAGAGGTGATTTGCCTTTGTTCCCTGCGTTATTTTGCTTTTCTTTATTTCAACAAAGTTTCCTATTCTGACATTTTTCCCTAATTTTGATTCAGGTCTTAAGCGGGCAAATGGTCCTATAACAGTCTTTGAGTCAATAAAGCTTTCCTCAATTACACAATATGGTTTGACATGCACATTGTCAGATATTTTCGTATCTTTAATAATAGAGCCGGTTTCTATTGTGCAATTTTTGCCGATTCTTGTTTTTCCATATATGTGCGTGTTTGGCCAGATAGTGGTGTCAGCGCTGATTGAAACAGCGTGGTCAATGTATGTAGTTTGCGGATCAATAATTGTAACTCCATTTTGCATATGTTTTTC